>DATNEZ010000202.1:0-3043 GCA_035606645.1 Binatia bacterium | reverse complement strand
AGGCTGCTGTGCGCCATCGAATAGTACGGGAACCGGGAGGTCCAGGCGGTGAACAGGGCGACGCCGTCGCGCCAGATGCCGGTCTCGACGAACGACACGGCCGCCAGGACGGCGAGGATGGGGACCGCGGCGAGGACGGGGAAAGCGGCGAGGGCGGGGAATGCGGCGAGGGCGGGGAACGGGGCGAGCGCCGGCGCCTTCTGCAGGTCGGGCGAGGCCCTGCGGGCCGCCCACCTCGAGAGCAGGTCGGCCAGCGCGACGCACAGGCCGAGGAGCGGCATGTAGAGAAAGTTCTGCGCGTAGAGGGATCCGATCGGCACCAGGATGTTCGACGCCGGCAGGAAGCTGGCCAGCGAGAAGGCCAGAGGGATGGCGATCCGATCGCGGCGCAGCCAGAGGACGACAATCCCGGCCCCCCACGCCACGAGAACACCGAGGCTCAGGAGGACCCCGGGATTGAAGGGCGAAGGGAGGGTGGACGGATCGAGGTAGTTGCGCGGATCGGCGAAGCGGGCCGGAAAGACGAGATAAAGGATGTAGCGGCCCGCCAGCGCCAGCGCCGCCCAGAGCCGCTCCGGCATCCCCAGCTGCGCAAGAGGATTGGTCAGGGCCCCCACCTGGTGGCGGGCGATCAGAACACCCAGGCCGATCCCCATCCGCAGAGCAAGCCAGGCGATCACCCCCGCCGCGAGCGCGAGCAGGACCTTCCGATCGGTCCCCGCGGACGTCCGGGCCTCGCCGTCAGGGGCCGGTCCCGGCTCCCGCATCCGCCTGAGGCCGAGGATCGGCACGGCCAGGAAGGCGATCGCCGATTCCTTCGAGAGGAGCGCCAGGAGGAACAGCAGGCCGACGAGGGCCGGCCGGCGACCTCCCTGGAACGCCAGCCAGGCCAGGAGGACGAACAGGGCCGGCAGGAGATCGACGCGCGCCACGATCGACCCGACCGGCCAGGCGGCCACGGGATGGACGGCGAAGAGCATGGCGGCGCAGGTGGCGGCAAGGACCGGCGCCCCCAGGCGGCGTGCGAGCACCAGAAGGAGCGCCGAATTGACCGCGTGCAGCAGGATGTTGACCAGGTGGAAGCCCGCCGGTCCCCACCCCAGGAGCCGCCCGTTGAGGGCCAGGCTCGAGGTCACGATGGGACGATAGTAGGCCGCCCCGAACGGCGTCCCATGCCAGAAGTGGTGGGCGAAGGCGGTCAGGGGGCTCAGAGGCTCGCGCAGGAAGGAGTTGTTCACGATCAGGTGCAGATCGTCGAAGACGAACTCGAACCCGAGCGTGCGCAGGTGAAGAGCCGCGGCCACGAGAGCCACGGCGGCCGCGGGAATCCACGAACTTCGCCTCATGGCGCGCTAGAATAGCACGCTCATTCGGGGGGGAACGGTGGTCGAAAGGCAGCGCGTGATCGTGGTCCTGCCCGCCTACAACGCCGAGCGGACGCTGGAGCGCACCTGCTCCGAGATCCCGCGCGACGTGGTGGACGAGATCCTGCTGGTGGACGACGCCAGCCACGACCGGACGGTCGAGGTGGCCCGGCTCCTCGGCATTCCGACCATCGTCCACCCGAAGAACCGCGGCTACGGCGCCAACCAGAAGACCTGCTACCGCGCGGCGCTCGACCGGGGCGCCGACATCGTCGTGATGCTGCATCCCGACTACCAGTACCCGCCCCGCGTCATCCCGTCGATGGTGGCGCTCCTCAAGTCGGGACTGTTCGACGTGGTCATCGGCTCGCGCATTCTCGTGAGGAGCGCGCTGAAGGGGGGCATGCCGCTCTACAAGTACGCGGGGAACCGGTGCCTGACCCTGGCCGAGAACGCCCTCCTGGGCCGCAAGCTGTCCGAGTATCACACCGGGTTTCGCGCCTTCACGCGCAACGTGCTCCTGAAGCTGCCCCTCCTCGAGAACTCCGACGGCTTCGTCTTCGACAACGAGATGCTCTGCCAGGCGATCTACTTCGGCTTCTCGGTCGGCGAGGTGAGCAGCCCCTGCAAGTACTTCCCGGAGGCCTCGTCCATCGGGTTCGTCTCGAGCGTGCGCTACGGGCTCGGGGTCCTGCGGACCGGGGTCCTGTACCGCCTGAACCGCTGGGGCCTGCTCCGGACGCCGATCTTCAGCCCGCAAGGCCGCGGCCTGCTGCCGGTGATAGAATCCCCGACTCTATGAGCGAATCGGGTCAAACGGGCACCACGAGCCCGGCAGCAGCGAGGCTCACGGTGGGCGGTCTCTTCGCGCCCACGGCGGCCTTCGCGCTGTACCTCGCGCATGCGGCCGCCGCGGCGATCCTGCTGATCGTCGGCCACCGCATCTTCTCGCTCGCCGCCGGGTTCACCGCGCAGGCGGCGAGCGCCTTCGTGGCGGTCGTGGCGATCTCCTGCGCCACCGGGGCGGTGTTCGCGGGGCGGCGGGCGCGATGGGCGGGGAGCCCCATGGCGCTGCTCGCCCTCCTGATGGCCGGCATGGGCCTGGCCACGGCGGTCTCGGCGGGGCTCTACGGCGCGGCGCGCGCCGGGTACCTGGTTCTCTGGCCGGCCCTCGGCGGGTCGGAGGCGGGCCTGTTCCTGCTCCGTTTCGTCCTGGCCCTCGCCCTGGTCGCGCTGCCGGCGGCCCTCTTCTGCGCCAGTCCGCCGGTCCTGGCCCGCCTGATCGCCACGCGGCCGGAAGGGGCCGGCCTCAGCCTCGGCTTTGCCTTCGGCCTCGCGCTGGCGGGGAGCGCCATCGGCCTGGCCGTCGCCGGAAGCTTCGTCCTGCCCGGCCTCGGGATCCACGGAAGCCTCCTGCTCGGCCTGTCCCTGTCGGGGATCGCCGCGGCGGGGACCGTCCTGCTGCGCCAGCTGGGCCTGGAAGGACATGGGTCGATCGGCGCCGCCCTCGCCGGGGATGCGGTCCGTTCCGAGGATCCCCGGCTGGAAGAGCCCCCCGCCGCCACCACCACCGGGACGGCGGCCGGCCTGGGCGTCATGATGACCCTGTTTGCGTTCACCGCCTGGGGCTTCCTCCTGCTGTGGGACAGGGCCCTGTCGTTCGTCCTGGGACGCACCCT
>DATNEZ010000126.1:0-4278 GCA_035606645.1 Binatia bacterium | reverse complement strand
CGTGAAGACGACCGCGGGGGACATGGTGCGCGAGAAGCCGAAGTTCAGGGTCCGGAAGGCCACCATCGTGCCGCGCAGCGGCGTGCCGATCAGGATCATGCGGCCGATGTTCGGCGCCCCGGCATCCGTAGCCAAGTAAGGCCCGCCCCGGCCGATCACGTCCGCCGTGCCGAATCCAAGGTAGTACTGCGCCACCAGACCCCCCATGCTGTGCGCCACGATGTCGAAGCGCATGTCGGGGGCGTGCAGGCGGTCCTTGATTCGCTCGATGGCCCGCCCGAGACCGGCCGCGGACTCGACGATGTCCCGGCGCCAGTCATAGTTGTAGACGAACAGCGTGTCGTCCGGGCCCGGGTTGTCGATGTCCCCCTGCCGGTATCCTCCGACGTCCCGCAGGGATTTCAGGATCGCGCCGTAGAACTTCACGCCGACGACGCTTTCCACGATGGCATAGGGAACGAGGTCGTCGCGGTTCCGGGAGAGATCCGGGCTGTCGATCGGCAGGTCGAGGCCATCGGTCCTGCCGCGTCGGATGGAGTTCAGGTAGCCGCCCCAGACCACCTCGTCCGTCCGGGCGTTGCGCAGTTTCGAGCCGAGGAACCCGTGGATCAGGATGACCGGGTTGCGTTGCGGACGGCCGGCCGACGGCTGGTGGATCTCGGCCAGGTTGAGCTTCCTGAATACCGCGCACCCCGCGAGCGCACCGACGGAGAGGAGCGCGAGAAGCAGGGTCGCGGTCCGGGGGAGACGGCGGGAGTGCCCGGGATTCGAGATCACGATGGGTCACTTTCTCACGGGGGGCGCAGGCCTCCCATCCGGCCGCTGCTGAAACGGTCGGTGGAATTCCCTGACAGGTCGGAAGCTCCCTGAGCCAAAGATCAGGAGGGTCCCGACTGCGCAGGGGAGCCCGATCGGCTACCGTGACAGCTGGAGGTAACACACATGTCACGAATACCGCATGCATCAAAGCTCTTCCTGGCAGTCGTCGTCTCGGCCGCACTCACTGGATCCATTCTGGCAACCGGCACGGGCTCCATCGACACCCGCAGCGATACAAGGTGGTCCTCGGCCACGACCATCGAAGATGCCCAGGCGATCCTGGAGTCGAATCGGTACCTCGCGCCCGGCGGCTACTCCAAGGGTGAGATGGACCAGGCGACCATCAGCGCGGTCAGCCGTTTCCAGGCTGCCCACACTCTGAGCCTGACGGGCCAGCTCAACTTCGATACGATCGCCGAGCTGTGGTCGCACCGCATCGCCCCGCTGCCGGCCGTCGCGACTTCGTTCCTGATGAGCCCGGCCTGCGTCAACATGCCGGCCACGATCTACAGGCCGACTTCGGAACCGCTGTTCGTCGAGAACAAGCCGCTGATCCTGACTGGCGTCGAGTTCGACGACGACCAGGCGACGCTGAGGCCGGCGTCGCGCGACACGCTCGACCAGGTCGCTGCATCCCTCAAGCATTGGCCCGACGTCAATGTCGAGATCCAGGGCCACACGTCCGAGCCCGGCACGGCGATCCACAACATGGAACTGTCCCAGCGCAGGGCGGCAGCCGTGATGGCCTACTTCGTCGCGGAGGGCATTGACGCAGACCGCCTCGTGGCGAACGGTTACGGACAGACCCGGTTCATCGCGAACAACGACACCCCGGAAGGCCAGCAGGAGAACCGGAGAGTCGAGCTGCACCAAATCCGCTAGCACTCTGTCGGCGGACAAACCTCCCCTCACGGCTGGTCCATGACACCGGACCAGCCGCCGAGGGGAGTTCTGCGTCCGCCGCAGCTCTCGGGATTGTTCCGGCCGGGGATTCATGGATTCCCCTGATTGCCGGCATAAGGTCTACGACCTATAACTTCGTACCATGAAGGCCGGAGCTGCTGTCGAGCGAATCCGCAAGAGCGTCGCGACGATCGGGCTCGCTTCCACATTGCACGACCTGGCCCTGAAAACCGCCAACAGGGTCGTCGTGCTCAAGATCCTCAAGGGGATGACCGCCGAGCGCGTCGACCCCGCGTACGTGACCTGTCCCGAGCCCTACCGTCCGATGTTCCTGGACGAGAAACGGCTCCGGGAGCTCGGGCGGGATCCGGCCAACGGCCTGCCCGAGAGCTTTCTGAATGAGGCCCTCTCCGAAGGGGACGAATGCTTCGGCTTCCTGGCGGGAGAGGCCCTGGCGGCCTACGGCTGGTACTCCCGCAGGCCGACACCGATCGATCCGCCGGACCTCGTTCTGGACCCCGGTGACCGGTACGTCTACATGTACAAGGGATTCACCCATCCAGCCCACCGCGGCAAGCGCCTGCATGCGATCGGCATGACCCTGGCCCTGCAGCACTACCAGCGCCGTGGCTACCGGGGGCTGATCTCGTACGTCGAGTCGAACAACTTCAGCTCGCTCAACTCGGTGAAACGGATGGGCTATGAGATCTTCGGATCGGTCTGCGCCCTGAGGGTCTTCGGGATTCATCTGACGCACGCCGGCGCCGGGTGGAAACAGCACGGGGCGCGGATCGAGCCGGCGGAACGCGGCCCGGTCACCAGGGCCGGGGCGTTCGCCGGAGCGGCCCGGAGATAGCCGGTCCAATCCCCGCGGTCGGCGTGCGCGGATCAGCCGAGGCGCCGCCGCATGAACGGACGCGTCGGCGATCGGCGCGCGACCTCAGTGAAGCCGGCGCGCCGGAACGCAGCCGGAAGGCCGGTCCAGGCGAAGGCGTCCGGCAGGCGCCCGGAGAGCGCTTCGACCGGATAGCCCTCGAGAAGCTTCGCCCCACGTCGCCGGGCATGCGCCGCGGCGGCGCGCAGCAATTCGACCGAGACACCGCGACGCCTCTCGGGCCTCAAGACGAACAGGCAGGTCACGGACCAGACCGGCCGGTCGTCCACGCGCGCGAGCGGTCGCGATCGCTCCAGGACCGGATACGACTCGCGGGGCCCGACGGCGCACCAGCCGACCGGCCGCCCGTCGCGATAGGCCAGGATGCCGGGAGGCTCCCCGGACCCGACCAGCCGCTTGAAAGTCCTCTTGTTGGCGGCCCCCTTCCTCTTTTCATACTCCGAGCGGGTCAGGCGCCAGTACATGCACCAGCAGCCGCCGCAGGCGCCGCGCTCGCCGAAGAGCGTCTCGAGATCGCTCCAGCGCGCCTTGGTCAGCGGGCGGAATGCGCAAGGGGCCCGGGGCATGGGATCAGCCGCGTGGATTCAGCCTGTCGTGCGCCCGCAGCAGGAGCGTCCGGATCGGCAGGTCGTAGTCGCAGGCCTGCTCGCAGAAGCCGCTGCAGTTGAGGCAATGGGCGGCGCGCTCGGACGACACGAGGCGGGCGTACGACTCGAGGGCGCGGTTTTCCTGCTTGTACTCGTGGTAGTACATCGAGAAGCGCAGGATGTCCGCGATGCGGACGTCCTTGGGGCATTCCGGCAGGCAGGCGCCGTCGTACCGGCAGACCTGGGTCGAGAAGGCCTCCTCGTACTCCTTCAGGATGTCGGCGTCGGCCTGCCGCAGCGGCTGCCCCGAGGCCGGGACGTACTCGTCGATCTGGCGGGTGCTGTTGATCGAGATGATCAGGTTCGACACATTCGGGTTCGACAGAACCCACTTGAGCGCCGCCTGCTTGAACGTGGTGTAGCGGTCCTTGAACTTGTCGAGGTCCGCCCCCTTGGCGCCGGCCAGCGTCTTCATGGCGATGAAGCCGACCCCCCTGGCGTGCGCCGCGTCGATCAGCCGGGCCTGCTGGGGATAGTCGAGAAACGAGTAGCGGCACAGCAGGACGTCGAACTGCCCCGAGTCGACCGCGTGGTGCATCACGCCCATCAGGTCCGGGTCGTGGCCGCTGGCCCCCAGGAAGCGCGCCTTCCCCGCCTTCTTCGCCGTCTCCCAGGCCTCGAGCATCTCCGGGTTCTTCAGGCGATCGAGCCCGATGCCGTCCGAGTTTTTCCCCACCTCGTGGTTCAGGACGATGTCGACGTAGTCGGTCTGCAGGCGCTTCAGGCTCTGGTCGAGCATGTCGAGGAAGACCTGCTTCTTCGCGGGCTGGCCGATGTGATGCGGGCACCACTTGGTCGTCAGGATGACGCGATCGCGGCGTCCCTTGAGCCCCGCGCCCACGGTCGTCTCGCTCCGGCCGCCCCGGTAGCAGTGCGCGGTGTCGAAGTAGTTGATGCCGCGGTCGATGGCGTGCGCCAGGACGACCGGGTCGTCGATCGGGTAGCCGCCGAAGCCGATCTCGGAGACCTTGAGGCCGGTGCGGCCCAGGGTGCGATACACCATCCCCTCGCCCG
>DATNEZ010000107.1:0-5477 GCA_035606645.1 Binatia bacterium | reverse complement strand
TCTCCTCTCCCGTGTTCACCCAGAGGGCGATCGGCGGCAGCCCCTTCCCCGACGGGAAGCCCGCCTTCGCCAGGAGGCTCCGCGCCTTCGCCTCGTCGTGCGGATAGCCCGGCAGGTCCGGGTCGTGCCCCGGGATGCCCGGCGGGATGATGCCGTTGGCCGGCTGGTTCCCCCCCGGCATGAGCACGTTCCACAGGTACTCCTTGTCCACGGCGTAGTTGAACGCCTGGCGCAGCGCGGCGTTTCCCTTGAACGGGGCGACCGCCATGTTGAAGCCGATGTACCCGGTCCCGATGAACGGGTACTTCCGGATTTCGCCGCCGAGCTTCGCCATCATGGCGGTGTCGCCGGGATCCGGCGTCTCGTCCAGGCTGTCCAGCCCGCCGGCGATGTATTCCTGAAGGGCGCTCGTGGCGCTCTCGATCATCCGGACCACCACGCGATCGATCGCCGGCCTGCCGCCGTAATAGCGATCGAATGCCAGAAGCTCGATGAAGTTCCCCTGCTCCCAGCGGGAGAAGCGGAAGGGGCCGCACCCGACGGGGGCGCGCAGGTAGCCCTTCTTGGGATCTTCGTAGACCTCGCGCGGGACGATCGCGGTGTTGGTCATGGTCAGCTGCGACAGGAAGGGGGCGAACGGCTTCGAGAGCCGCAGCACGACCGTGCGATCGTCGGGCGTCGAGACCCCGGAAATCGACGGGCTCTTTCCCTCCGTGAACTCCTTCGCCCCGTCGATCGACTCGAGGAGGAAGCGCCGCGGCGAGTTGGTCTCCTTCCGGAGAATCCGCTCGAACGAGTACACCACGTCGCCCGGGGCGACCTTGCGCCCGTTGTGGAAGGAGACGCCGTCCCGCAGCACGAACGTGTACGTGCGGCCGTCCGGGGAGATCGTCCAGGATTCGGCGACCGCCGGCCTGACCTCGAGCGTGGCCGGGTCGAGCTCGACCAGCCCGCGGTGGACGTTCAGGACGATCGCTTCCGAGAACTGGTCGTTCGCCAGGGCCGGATCGAGCGTCGGGGGATCCTCGTGCAGGCGGAACCGGAAGGCCTGCTCGGCGGGGGCCGCCGGCTTCTGCGCGCGCCCGCAGGAGAGACCGGGCAGAAGCGCGGCCGCCAGGAGCGCCGGAACGACCAGGTGCCGACTCGTCATGCGCAGACCCCCTTCAAAGGACCGCTCCGCCCCGTCTGGGGCCGAGCCGGTCGGCCATGCCGTCTCCCAGGAGATTGAACCCGAGAACGACCAGGACGATGGCCAGGCCGGGGGCCAGACACACCCACGGCTTGGCGATGAAATAACCCTGCCCTTCCGTCACCATCGTGCCCCACGAGGGGAGCGGAGGCCGCGCCCCCACGCCGAGAAACGACAGCCACGCCTCCATCAGGATGTTCCCCCCGACGCCCAGCGTGCCGAGGACGATGAGCGGGCGGAGCGCGCCCGGCAGCAGGTGGCGCAGCACCAGCCGCGGGGCGCTGGCCCCCAGCGCCTGCGCCGCCTGCGCGAACTCCAGCTCGCGAAGACGCAGGAACTCGGCGCGCACCAGGCGGGCCACGGGCGCCCAGCCGAGACCGCCGAGGACCAGGAAGACGATCCCGACGGACGGGTGGGGCAGATGCCTCAGGATCGGCGCGCTCTCCGGCTCCGGAACGGCGGCGATGATCGCCAGGGCAAGGAGCGGCCCCGGAAAGGCGAAGACGAGGTCGGTCAGGCGCATCAGGAACGCGTCCATCCGCCCCCCGGCATACCCGGCGATCGATCCCAGCGCCGTTCCGAGGACCAGGGCGATGATCTCGGCCACGATCCCGACCTCGAGCGAGATCCGCGCGCCGTGGATCAGCCGGCTCAGCACGTCGCGACCCAGCCCGTCGGTCCCCAGAAGGTTGTCACGGTCCGGGGGAGTCGGCGGCGTCAGCGTGCGCGGCGCCACCTGGTCGTACGGATCGTGCGCGAACCAGCCGGTGAGGAGCGGTGCGAACAGGGCGCACGCTACGAACGTGCCGACGAGCACGGCGCCGATGGAGATGGAGAGCCGCGGGCGCGAAAAGGAGGGCAGGCGCATCGCGGGCGACGTCACGGGCGTCACGGCCGGGACTATAGCACAGCGGCGGCGGGCCCAGCCTTGATCGGATCGGACCGCTGTGTTAGCGTGCCTCTCCCCATGAACAAGGATCAGCTGCAGTTCCTCGTTTCGGGCATCCTCTTCGGCTTCCTGGTCGGTTACGTCATCGCGTACGCCGTGCACGAGCCTCGCGTCGTGCAGCAGGCCGCCCCCGTTCCGGCGGCGGGCAACATGGGGATGGGACAGAGCGTGCCCCAGCCGGCCGGCGACGCCGCGCCGGCCGACTCCGGCGGCGCGCCGGGGGGCGGCAGCGAGCAGACGATGGCCCGCGTCTTCGAAGAGATCACCGCCCTCAAGGCGGCGATCGATAAGGACCCGAAGGACGTCCGGGCCCTCCTGAGGCTGGCCAACATGTACCACGACGCCCGCAAGTTCGAGCAGGCGGTCGAGTATTACAAGAAAGCCCTGGCCATCAAGCCGCAGGACGTCGACGCCCGGACCGACATGGGAATCTGCCTGTACGAGATGGGCATGGCGGACGAGGCGATCGCGCAGTTCCGGACGTCGCTCCAATACGGGCCGGACCACTGGCAGACCTGGCTGAACCTGGGGATCGTCTCCCTGTCGGGCAAGAACGACCTCAAGACCGCCTCCGAGGCCTTCGCCAAGGTCGAACAGTACAATCCGGGCTTCAAGGACCTGCCGGTGCTCAAGGACGCCCTCAAGAAGGCGGGCGCCGCCCCCCCCAGCGGCTCCTGAGCCCCCCCGGGCTCCGGGTATCTCTCGGGCCCCCAAGCGTTTGACTTCCCGCCCGCAGGGCATAAATTGTGCCGTTGCGGAGCCCGTCTGTCCCGCATGGGGAAGTCGTGATCGACGACGAAAAACTTCAGGAACTCCTGACCCGGGCTTCCTCCCTCTACAACAACGGCGAGTACAAGGGGGCGATCGAGGCCTGGAACGAGGCCCTGTCGGTCGATCCTCAGAGCCAGAAGGCCAGGGAGGGGATCCGCATGGCGACCCTCCTGATCGGGGACTTCGACTCCGCGCCCGCCGCGGTCGAGGAGGCGCCGGAGCCCGCCGACGGCGCCGTGGTCGAGGAGGTGCCGCCGGAAGAGGCGGAGGCGAGGCTCGAGCTCGGAATCGCCCACGTCAAGCAGCTCGTGGCGGAGGGCCGCCACGCCGAGGCGATCGAGGGGGCGCAGGGGCTCCTTCCCCTGGCTTCCGATTCCCCCGAGCTTCTGGCGCTCCTGGAGCAGGCGCAGCACGCCTTCGAGTCCGCGCCGTTCATCGAAGAGCACATCACGCTCGCCCGCGAGCTCCTGGCGCAGGAGCGCTATGCCGAGGCCGAGGCGGAGTGCAAGAAGATCTTCACGCTGGATGCCGCCCACGCCGGCGGGAAGCAGCTCCTGAAAGAGATCCGCGACGAGATCCAGAAGAGCCTCAAGGCCGCCGCCAGCCAGCTCGGCGGGATGACCGTCAAGCTGTCGATGTCGGATGTGCTGAAGGCAGGCCCGAAGCCGAAGGCGCCGGCCGCGCCGGCTCCGGCCCCCGCGCCTCCCGCGGAGGAGCCGGCGGCGACCGAGAACCCCGAGACCGACGGCGGGCCGAATTCCTTCGAGTACGGCGACCAGGCCGTCGTCCAGGAGGACATCGCCGCGCGCTCCGCGCTCGAAGCGGCCTTCGCCGATCCGGCGCACGCAGGCGTCCCGGAAGAGTCCCCGTTCGAGCTGGCGGGAGGAGAGTCGCCGACCGCCCCCCCGGAGATGTCGCTGCCCGGTCCGGCCAACACGATCGAAGAGCCGGTGGTCGAGGCGAAGACGGTGCGGCCCGCGTCCTCGCGCGTCGTCCCGAGAGTCCCCGCGTCCACCGCAGAGCCCACCGCGCCCGAGCCGGCCGCGGGCCCCGTGGCTCCTCCGCCCGTCGTCGCGGGCGCGGCCAAGCGGTCGTCGACGCCCGATCCGTCCGCTCACGCTCCTTCGGCGCCGGCCAAACCGGCCGCCCACGGCGCGGCCGCGAAGCCGGCCCCGGGCGCCGCGACGAAGCCGGCCGCCGGCGCGAAGCCCGCGGAGAAGGATGCCGGCATTCCCGTGGCGGACCCCTCGGCGCAGGACGAGACCTCGGCCTGGGAGGCCGAGCTGGCGCAGCTGAACCTGAAGGAGAAAGAGCGCGGCATCCTGCGCGGGACCGGCGCGAAGGCCGTGGGGGGCCCCGCCGATCCCGGCGACGTCGACTTGATGTCTCTGCTCGACAACGGCTCCATGCCCGGGATGGAGGAACCCGGCGGGGACAAGACGATCGTGAGCCCGCCCTCCGTTCCGCTGGCCCACGCGAAGGAGACCGTCAAGTCGGCGAAGCCCGCCGAGGAGCCGAAGAAGAGCCGGCACCATGCGGGCGCCCCGGCCGAGGCCCCGGCGGAAGCGCCGGCGGTTACGCCCAGGCTGCGCGCGGCGGAACGCCCGAGACCGGTTGCGGCGCCGAAGCGAGGGTCGTCCTTCTTCAAGATTCTCCTGCTGCTTCTCGTGCTCGGCGGAGGCGGGTACGCCGCCTGGGTCTACTACATCCAGCCACGCTTTCTCGGAGGTGCCGGACAGCCGGGACAGCCGGTGGCGCCACCGGCCGGCTCGCCCGCCGGGACCGTCGATGCCTCTCAAGGACCCATCCCGACGCCGATCGGCGGCTCCAGCCGCCAGCAGGCCGCCCCCCCGCAGGGAGCGGACGGCGCAGGTGTTGCGGGGTCTCCGGGTGCGGCCGGCGCCGGCGGCGCTCCGGGCACCGCCGCGGCCAATCCGGCCGGGACGCCCGCGCCCGCCGCGACGCACTCGAACGAGCCGATCAAGCCCGCGGCCGTGCCGGCGCTCTCGCCGGAAGAGACGCGCCGGAAGATCGCCACCTTCACCGCCGACGGCCGCCGGCTGGCGGGCGAGCGAAAATGGCGGGAGTCACGGGCCAAGCTGACCGCCGTCCTGGCGCTCGACCCGGCGAACATCGAGGTGAAGGAGATCCTCGACCAGGTGCAGGCGAAGATCGACGACGAGCAGAAGCTGCAGGACGAGTTCGATTCCGTGAAGTCCCTGATGGCCGAGAAGGACTACGAGAACACCCTGCGCAAGCTGTATCGACTGCCGCGGGACAAGGGGCTGGGAGACATCGATCTCTACATCCGGAACGCCTGGTTCAACTGGGCGGTCACCCTGATGAAGGCGGGCAATTCACGAGACGCCCTGCAGAAGCTCTCCGAGTGCCTCACGGTCGATCCGGACGACGCCCAGGCGCTGAAGCTCCAGGAAGTGGCGGAGAAGTACACCACCCGCGCCAAGGACCGCGTCTACTACGCCTTCGCCGACGGCCTCGTCCTGCGCGAGCTCGGCCAGAAGTAGCCGCCCGGCCGACGTCCTAGTGCCGGAAATGACGCGTGCCGGT
>DATNEZ010000098.1:0-7934 GCA_035606645.1 Binatia bacterium | reverse complement strand
CCTACGGGAAGCGGGGTCGGCACGCAGCCGGTCGCCGCGTCGCAACTGTCCAACGTGCATGGATTCGCGTCGTCGCACACTAGGGGGGCATGCGCGCACCTGCCCGTGGATGAGTCGGCGCACGAATCGGTCGTGCACGCGTCCCCGTCGTCGCAGAAGCAGTAATCCATGGCGGGAGCGAGGCCGGTTTCCGCGCCCGCGGCACGGGATGCTCCTGTCACGAGCAGCATGGAGAGAACGACGAGCGGGATGAAGTACCTGCGAGAGCGAGATTCCTGCGCCATGTGGTGCCCCCCTGAATTGGACTGGCGCCACCGTAGCAAGAATGCAGCATTCAGGAAAATAGGTGAATTCCTGAAAGGTCAGTCAGGAAATCCCTCCGTTACAAAGTGCGCGCCTCTTCCCTGAGGGCCGATACGGCGTCCCGCACCCGGTCCATGTGGGTGCGGAAGCTCAGCACGCAGAGGCGAAGGACGAAGCGGCCGCCGATCGTCGTGCTGGACAGGAAGACGCGGCGGCGGGCGTTGACGCGGCGCAGGAGCTCGGCGCCAAGGGCGTTGGCGTCGCGCCCGGCCGCCCCGGGTCGGGTGGACCCGGCCCCGTCCGCCGGCGGGCGGCAGGCGAACGCCACGATCGACAGCTGCGGCTCGTCGAGCATCTCGAAGAGCGGCTCGTCCTTCAGCTGGTCGTACGCCCAGCGCGCCAGGTCGAGCTTCTCCTGGATCTGCTCGCGGAAGGCCCGGAGCCCGTGCAGCTGGATGGGCAGCCAGACGCGCAGCCCGCGGAAGTCGCGCGACAGCTCGGGGGAGAGCTCGGTGAAGCTCGCCCCTCCGTCGCCGTGCCCCAGGTCCTGCAGGTAGGCCGCCTGGCCGCCGTGGGCGCGGCGCAGCGTCTCCGGATCGCGCACCAGGAGGCAGCCGGTCCCGTAGGGCAGGAACATCCCCTTGTGCGGATCGAGCGTGATCGAGTCGCAGCGCTCGAGCCCCGCCAGTCGCGCCGCCCCGTCGGGGACCAGGCGGAAGAAACCACCGTAGGCCGCGTCGGCGTGCACCCACAGGCCGTGGCGCGCCGAGATGTCGGCGATCTCGGACAGGGGGTCGATCGCCCCCGTGTTGGTGCTGCCGGCGTTGGCCACGACCAGGAACGGTCGAAGGCCCCGGGCGCCGTCCTCCCGGATCGCCGCCTCCAGCAGGTCGGGGCGCAGCCGGAAGCGGGAGTCGACCGGGATGCTCCGCAGGCACCTCTCCGGGAAGCCGGCGATGCGCGCCGCCTTGGCCACCGAGCGGTGGGCCTCCTCCGAGAAGTACAGGACGCCGGAGAGAAAATCCTCCGGCAACCGGATGGAGCGCGCGGTGACGATCGCGGTGAGGTTCGAGATCGAACCCCCCGAAGTCAGGATGCCGCCGGCGCCCGGGGGATACCCCATCAGGGAGGCGAGCCAGTCGATCGCCTGCGCTTCGATGCGGGCGAGGGCCGGGGCCGGGCCGGCGATGCCGACGAACCGGTTGACCGCCAGCGCCACGAAGTCGGCCAGCGCCGCGGAAGGGATGCCGCCACCGGGGATGTACGCAAGGTAGCCGGGACCCGCGGCGTTCAAAGACTTGGCCACGGCGGGACGGAGCCTCTCGAGGATGGACGCGATGGCGCGCCCGTCGTCCGGAGGGGGCTCGGCGAACCCCGCGGCGACCCGCTCGGCCCCGTCGAGGTCCCAGGACGGCTGCGAGGGGAGCGTCTCGATCTGCTCGACGACGAAGTCGGCGCAGGCGTCGATCAGACGCCGGAGCTCGTCGGGTTCAGGCTCGAGCGGCCGGTGGGCGTCCTTGTGGTCGGGCATGGGAAAGCGATCTTACAGAAAAAATGGAGCCCCGCGTCGTTGTTCGACGCGAGGCCCCTCAGGCGGGAACTGAGTGTGGGAGGAGGGAACTTCAAACGGAGGGGGAGTTCCTCGGCATCAATCGAGCTGATTGCCCTTGAATGTGTAGGTCAGAATGCTGCCGCCCTTCTTGGTCATGATCAGCTTGCCTTCGATGTTCTTCTCGTGAATGGTGCCCGTCCAGATCGCCCGCGCCGTGGACTCGTTGTCCTGCTGCGTCTTGAATGTCCAGTTCTTCTCCCCTGATTTCGTGACCTCGTAGGCCGAGGATGCAAATCCGACCTTCTGGCCCTCGGTCATGGACACGAATCCGTCGGCGAAAGTCAGGATCTCGTTGTACTGCTTCTCGCCCTTCGCCTTGGCCATGGAATCAGGATCGACATCGATTTTCCAGCTCGTGCCATCGAGAGCCGCGACCTTCTCGCTCGTGAAAGCCGTCATGCCGAACGCGAGCGCGAGCACCATCAGCCATGCCACGTGCCTCATGCCAAACCTCCATTTGAGTGTGGGGGACGACACCTCGCCTAGCCGCGTCCCCGCCAGAAGAACCCGCCGCCTCCAAGAAGCAGAACCACCAGTACGATGATCAGGATTGTCGTCAGGCTCATTGGAACCTCCGCTTTTCTCAGGTCAGGAAGCCGGTTCCTCGCAGGGTCCGGCGGTTGCGTTGAAGCTGGACGGGCTGGCCGGGGCTCCCTGTCGAGCCTCGCGTGATTCCCGGCCCTGGCAGGAGGCGTGGATCAAGTCCTTCCCGCCCTGGCCCGAGGCGGCGGCCGCGCTCTGAAGGGGTCCTTTGAGCGATTGAATGAAGGCGTTGCCCGCCGCGGGGGTGACCTCCGCCTCCGGACGAGAGGTGGACACCCTCGCGCCAAGCGCCGAGCCCACCTGAACCAGGACCTTCTCGGTCACCGGGGCCTTGAGGTCGCTTCCCAGGTGGATTCCCGTCTTGCCGAGACTCTCGAGGGCCGCCTGCGGAGACGCATCGGTCGGAAGGCTGATGCCCGCTGCTCTGGCCATCTGCAGCGCCAGGTCCGCCGTCGTCATCCCGCCGCCCGGCTTCGCCAGGATGGGAGCCGCGGTCAGAGCGGTGATCGCCACGCAAGCGATGAATCCCGATCCCTTCGAACCTCTCTTCATGCCGCCTCCTCATGGCGCTTCGATGACACGATGACAGTTGATTGCCATCGCATGCAATCGTCGTCGACATCCCGGGGGCCGCACAATCGGAGGTTCTCTGAATTCGGCGTCAGGCAGGCGCTGACAGCGGATTGCCGGATAAAGCAAGGGGCGCGCGGCCGATCCGGATGAATCGGATCGGCCGCGTCCCCGGTATTCGCCCGCTGGCATGACCGAAGGCCTGTTGAGGGAGTTGCGGAGCCTACTTGCCCCAGCGCCAGTTGGCGCCCACGTTCAGGTTGATACCGTCGAATTTCACATCTTCGTTGAAGGCACCGAAGCTGACCGAGGTGTCCACCTTGCGCCACATCAGCTCGGCGAAGAACTTGGCGCCGTCCTTGGGTCCGGCGTCGAGGCCCGCGTTGAGATACACGCCGCTCTGGTCATCCACCTCGCCGGGATCGGTGCTCAGGAAGTAACGGCTGAATCCTCCGCCCACGAAGGGATTCACGACCTGGTCGGGCAGGAAGTTGAGCCTCAGCCCGCCGTCGACGGGAATGGCCCTGAGGTCCACGGACTGGCTGGGGAATTGATCGTTCTTGAAGCCGGGGAAGTACGATGCGTGGAATTCCAGCTCCAACATCTTCGTAAAGCTGAATCCGGTGCGCACGCCCCCTCCCCAGCTGGCGTCGGCATCCTTCGTATCCCAGTAAGTGCCGTAGACGCCGAAGCTGCCCGCCCAGCTCGGAGCGGAGAACAGCGCCAGGATGGCCAGTAGCGTCGCGACTTTCCGCACTGTGAGAACCTTCATGCATTCCCTCCTCTGTGAGATGGACACGCCATGCGAGGTAGACAAAAAAGCCTTCGCACTATACGAGGACGGGTTGTGGCGGAAAAGTGAGACGATTCCTGAAATGCCTGTCGGGAGTTTTCCGACAATGGCCGGCGGTCTCCGCGACACTCCGCCTTTGCGAATCTCCTGATGGCTTTGTCAGGCATTTCCTCAATTGACGGCGTCACGGGCGCGCCCTAGAGTGAACGTCTATCTGAGCGTCACACAGTGCGGAGCAGTCGCTCCGACAAAAAAAGAGGTGGAGTCATGAGAAAGAAAAGCGCAGTTGCAGTTGTCGCGCTTGCGCTGGCCGTCTCCCTGGCCGCGGGATGCGCGCAGGCGACGGACGCGACGATCACGGGCATGATCAAGACCAGGCTTGCGGCCGACGGCCGTGTCAGCGCGTCCGAAATCAATGTGGACACGACGAAAGGGATCGTGACGCTGACCGGAAACGTGGACGGCCAGGAGGCAAGGGACGCCGCCATCAAGCTGGCGCGTGACACGAGCGGCGTCAAAGACGTGAAGGACATGATCTCTGTGCGGTCGGGAACCGCGAGCGGCCAGGCACCCGATCCCAGCCGGACCCTCGGGGAGCGCGTCGATGACGCCGCAATCACCGTGCGGGTCAAGGCGCGGCTCCTGGACGATCCCCTCGTGAAGGGCCTGCAGATCGATGTCGACACCAGGGATACCGTGGTGTTCCTGACGGGAACGGTGGCCAGCGAGGCGGAGCGCAAGCAGGCGATCGAGATCGCCAGGACGACCGAGGGCGTGACGAACGTCCAGTCGAACCTCCGATGAGCACCCTCATCAGGAAGCACGCGGGATTGGCGTCAGGCATCGCTCTCATCGCGGTTCTGGCGGGATGCACCCAGAGCGCGACGATGCGAGGCACCACGCGCGACAAGACCCTCAAAGGGGCGGGCATCGGGGCGTTGTCCGGCGCCGCTCTCAGCGTGGCCCTCGGAAAGCGGAAGGCGGACGAGATTCTCGTCGGCACCGCGATCGGGGCGGGGATCGGGGCGGGAGTGGGCGCTTACATGGACGCCCAGGAAGAGAAGCTGTCCCAAATCCCCGGCACGAGCGTCGAGCGCGTGAGCAAGGACACGCTGCTCGTCCACTTCGATTCGGACATCCTCTTCGCGATCGACTCCTCGACGCTCACCTGGGCATCGCGCGACAACCTCGGAAAGGTCGCGGGCGTCATCGACGAATACAAGAAGACGGCGGTGGTCATCCAGGGACACACGGATTCCACCGGCACGGAGGAGCACAACCAGGACCTCTCCGAGCGTCGCGCGGGGTCGGTGAAGAGCTTCTTCATCGTGCACGGGGTCAACCAGGAGCGGCTGGCCGCAACCGGATTCGGCGAGGGAGAGCCCGTGGCGAGCAACGACACGACCGACGGTCGGCGTCAGAACCGCCGCGTGAACATCCTGCTCAAGGCCAAGGCGGTCTGATCTGAGACGCGCCTGGGCCGTCCTGGTTATGGCGCTTCTCGCGGCCGCGGCGTGCGGTCCGCGAGAATCCATCCCGGGGCGGCTCCAGGCGCGCCTGAGGTCCATCACCGCCGGACGGCCGGATCTCTCGCGCGATGAGGTCGAGCAGGCGCTGGCCCGGCAATTGAGGATGGCGCCCGTTCCGTCGGCGGGCAAGGGGACCCCATCCCATCCGGTCTTCCCGACGCGCGACACCCTGACGGAGTTCTACGCCAGTCACGGGCATAAGCTCGCGTGGTGCGACGACTCCGGCAGGATCCGCCCTTCGACCACGATCCTGCTCGATGCGCTGCGCCGTGCGGGCGAGCACGGTCTGGACCCGGAAGACTACGCCCTGGGCCGGCTCGAGCTCCTGGGGGCGCAGATCGGCAAGGGCCCGCTGGACGACGCCGCGGTCGCGCGCCTGGCCGACTTCGATCTGCTCATGACCGCCGGCTTCTTCCGGTACGCGTCCGACCTGTCCACCGGCAGGGTGCACCCCGACGAGATTCGGAACGACTGGCACACGAATCTCCCCGATCTCGATCCCCTGACCAGGCTGGATCGGGCCCTCGAGGGGGACGGTCTTTCGCAGCTGCTCGAAGCGTTGCCGCCGCCGCACCCCGGCTATGCGCGCCTGCGCGAGGCGCTGAAGGGCCTGCGCGAGATCGACGCGGCGGGCGGATGGCCGGCGATCCCCGACGGCCCCGTGATCAAGATGGGCTCGCGAGGACCGAGGGTCCTCCTCCTGCGCCAGCGGCTCGCGGAGCCCGCCGAGCAGGGGGGCGCCGCCTCCGGCGCGACCATGGACGCGGGCGATGTGTTCGACGAGGCGCTGGCCGACTCGCTCCGGCGCTTCCAGGACCTGCACGGGATAGAGCCCCACGGGAGGCTCGACAAGGCCACCCTGGCCGAGCTGAACGTGCCCGTCGAGCTGCGGATCCGGCAGGTCGAGCTGAACCTCGAGCGCTGGCGGTGGATCCCGCGGCAGCTCGGCGATCCTCACATTTTCGTGAACATCCCGGGGTTCGACCTCGAGCTCGTCCGGGGCGGGGTTTCCGCGTGGCGCACGCGTATCGTCGTCGGGAAGGCCTTTACGCCCACGCCGGTGTTCAGCGATACGATCGTGGCGATCGTGGCCAACCCGGCGTGGAACGTCCCCGAAAGCATCGCCCTTCGAGAGTACCTCCCCGAGCAGCTCAAGAATCCGAAGGCGTTCGAGCGCCTCGGTTTGCGTCTCTTCGAGGGCCCGGAGGAGAACCCTCGCGAGGTGGACCCGGCGAAGGTGGACTGGCGCGCGCTTGAGGAGGGACGCTTTCCCTATCGCCTGCGCCAGGACCCCGGACCGGCCAACGCGCTCGGCCGATTGAAGTTCCACCTCACGAACGATTACAACATCTATCTGCACGACACGCCCACGCGCGGCTTGTTCGGCCAGTCGGACCGGGATCTCAGCCACGGCTGCATCCGGGTCGAGAAGCCCCTCGATCTGGCCCTGCAGCTCCTGGGTGAGGGGTCGCAGGGTCAGCTCCGTGAGGCCCTGGCCCAGGCGGAGGAGCGCCACCTGTCCGTCAAGCCTCCGGTGCCGATCCACATCCTTTATTTGACCGCCAGGGTCGACGAGGCCGGCGCCCTTAGGTTCAGTCCGGACGTGTACGAGTTCGACGGCCCTCAGGGAGCCGCGCTCGATCGCGTGGCGACCCGGGTTTCAGGGGGGCCGGCGTCGGGGGCGAAAGAGGCCACACGCCCCCCCGACAAATAGGGTCCGGCAGAGGACATCCGGCCCGAACAGCACTATACTGGCTACATAGTGAAAATTCCTCGGACGCTGGTCCTTACAACTTTGCCGCTCCTGGCGGCGGTGCCGCCCCTGCGTGCCGCGGGCGCGGTGGCGCTTCCTGGAGCACCGGGCTCGCCGGCTTCGCTGCCTGCAACCGGCCGGATCGCCTTTGCCCTCGAGCCGGCGCTGTTCCATGCCGCCCCGACGATTCGGCCCGAGGCCCTTCGGGCGGCGCTTGCCGCCTGGGACGCCCTGCATGCCCGGGGGGAGGTCTCCCGCCCGATCCTCACGGTGATCGACTACGGCCTGCCCTCTACCACCAGGCGGATGTGGGTGTTCGACCTGGACTCTCGGCGGCTTCTCTTCCACGAGCTGGTGGCGCACGGACGGAATTCGGGCGAGGACCTCACAAGGTCATTCTCGAACGAGGAGGGGAGCCTCATGACCTCGCTCGGGGCGTTCGTGACCGGCACGACGTACAACGGCAAGAACGGCTATTCGCTGCGCCTGCGCGGCGTGGAGCCGGGGATCAACGATCGGGCCGAAGCGCGCACGATCGTGGTGCACGGGGCGCCCTACGTCGGCGAAGAGGTCGCGCACAAGCTGGGGAGACTAGGGCGAAGTCATGGCTGCCCGGCGGTCCGCCCCGCCATCGCCCGGCCCCTGATCGACCAGGTCAAAGAGGGCACGCTCCTGTACGCCTGGCACCCGTCGATGGACAAGCCGGCGGCGCCGGCCGGCGCCGCGTCCACGATCGCGGGGCTCAGCGCGCTGGATGGCTCGCCGGCCCGCGGCCGCTGAGGTTCAATCCGGCCACCAGAAGCACGTTGCCGGGGTTCAGCGGGCCCGCCA
>DATNEZ010000195.1:0-3828 GCA_035606645.1 Binatia bacterium | reverse complement strand
CCGGATGGCGTTCGGGTCCCGCAGGCCATAGGAGAATTCATCGTAGATCCGATCGACGAAGACGACCTTGGAGGTCAGTCCCTGGCTCGAAGACCGGTACGCCAGCAGATTGTCGAGGGCCCCCCCCACCGCCGGGTCGATGGTGGCGGGAGTGCCGATGACGATGATGTCGGCGGAGTTCGCCGGATCGTGCAGGGTCGGATCCGCCGCCCGCGTCATGCCATCCGGGTGGAGCACGCCCTGCGGGCCCGCGACGAAGAACCAGCGCGTCGCGGGGGCCGAAGGGAACGGGTCGCGTGACACGTCGAATGTGAGGGTCACCGGCAGTCCTTGGGCCGACGCCCCCGTCAGCCTGACCGGGTCGGCCTCGAGGCTCCCGGCGAGCGTGCGCGTCACTTCGTAGATCGTCGCGGCCGGGCCGCTGAACCCGGACACCTGGAAGCGCGTGTCCTGGTTGGGGTACGAGAACAGCAGGGCGTCCCCCGCGGCCGAGAACAGGCGGCGATAGCTGATGGTCACGGTATCGATGTACTGCTTGTCGAGCGTGACGCCGGCCTGGCCGGGGAGGCTGAAGTGCACGGTGGTCGGGTTGGTGAGGACCGCCTGCGCTTCGCTGAAGGCGACCGGCTGGATGATCTCCCCGTCCCAGAACGTCTCCGCGCCGCCGGCCGTGTCGTTGTTCACCCAGACCTTGGTGCGGTGGTCCAGGCTCACCGTCAGGTCGGATCCGCCGCGGAGTCGGATCGCGACGTTGTCGGTCGCCGAGACCGGCGCGAGGCCGGGAAGCGGGACGCTGACGTCGCGCGTGGCCTGGGCGCTCCCGGCCAGGAGCGACGGGATGGAAAAGAAGGGATCGTTGTCCTCCAGCGGCAGGTAGAGGTTGTTTTCGTCCCACACGGCCACGCCGGCGAAATGCGGCGCCACGGGAAAAGCGGGAGAGACCGGCAGGGTCACGGACGGAATCCTGCGATGGGAACCGGCTGGATCCAGAGCCTCCAGCCAGTAGATCTGCGTGTCGGTAAAATCGTTCGCCTGGAAAATTTCGGGGGACCCGGGTGGGAGGTTGGAGCTCGGCGTAGTGGGGGCCTCCCGCTTCGGCTGACCGTAGAACTCCAGGAAGTCCGCCGTTCCGAACTGGCCGTCCAGCTCCCCCGAGTTCCCCAGAGGGTCGCGGATCGAGATCGGCACCTCGACTCCTTCGGCGCTGAGCGTGAGCAGCTGCGGATTGACCGCCAGGAGCTCCGGGGCGCTCGCCTGCAGGTCGGCATAGTCCAGCCGGTAGATTCCCGGGCGCGAGACCGCCACCTTCACTCGCACGCCGCCGACGGCGGTCGTGGCCTCCATGATCGCCGCGGACGCCTGGAGGGAATCGGCGGACGCCTCCCCCGAATGGACCCTGAACAGCTTCCCCTGCTCGTAGTTCGCCAGGCTGTCGCGATAGATGTCCTCGAACTGCGGATCGGGCTCGAAGAGAACGCTCCCGGCGGGAGCGGACCCCTCCGACATCGTGAAGACCACCTCGGCCTCCACGTCGCGCACCAGGCGGGCGCGCCCGCGCGCCGCGTTGTAGAGCACCGGCGAGTAGATCACCTCGACGTAGCGCTGCTCCCTCAGATATCCCGTGTCTCCCAGGCGGACGGCCGCCGCCGGGACCTCCTCGTCCCGCGCGTACACCTCGGCATCGGCCGTGAAATCGTCTTCATAGTCCTGGAGGCCCTCCTCGGACCCCTCGTGTCCCAGGCCGCGGTGCTTCCCCCCGACGCCGCGAGGCCGATCCAGGCGTTCGGCCACCCGGACGCCCGGCGACGGCGCGATCTCGAGCGCCCCCAGCGGCTCCGACGTCGCGGAGAGGATCCGCAGCTCCGGGGTGCTTCCCTCGGGGATCGCCACCATCAGGGTCCTGGTCGGAAGCATGGGCTGGCCGCGGCGTCCGGCGCTTCCGAAACCGGGCAGGCGCGGCACGACGCGATGGCCGTCGCCGGCCGGCTCCATGACGGGACGCTCCGCGGACAGGCGGAGACGCGCGCTGCCCTGGCGGGGCGCAGGAGCACCGCTGCCCGGGGCCGCAAGGACGGCGCTCAGGGCGCCGATGAGGAGGATTCGGAGGTTACGTGACGACCGCATGGCCCGCCGGGATTAGGTCCCGGCGATCACCTCTTCTGGGAGGCGCAGTGCGAGATGAAGCCTCTCACATGCTGCACTTGCTGAGGATACCCCCGTTATCCTCCAGCGTTTCTCCCGTGGTTTCTTTCCAGGTCTCGTAGGCCTGCTTCCTGAACTCGGCATTCTTGGCGGCCTGCGGGTAATAGGCCTTCGGGTCGCCCGACTGGAGGTCGGCGACACCCAGGCAGAAATTGCAGAAGCCGCCGGACTTCCCTTCCTGGTGCATGTCCCGCAGCTTGTCCGCCATCTCCACCGCGGTCTGGCGGACCTCGATCAGGACCGGCGAGGTGTGCCAGATCTGCTTGAGGGACTCGACCTCCTTGATGTTGGCCACCTTCCGGCGCCACTGCACGCACGGATAGATGCTGCCGTACGGATCGATGGCGAACGACGATCGCCCCGTGCCGCACACCGCCTCGCCCGGCGCGTCCGACCGTGGGGCCGGCACCGGCTCCATGCGCGCCGCCGCGTAGGCGGGATCCGACCAGTACGACTTCAGGAACTCGTCGGTGGCCATCAGGGAGAGCGGGTCCTTGTCGCCGTCGTCCCGGGGCGTGATCACCGGGTCGAAGATGACGACGACGCCCAGGTCACGGGCCAGCTTGTGCAGGTCGATCACCTCGGCCTGGTTGTCCCGGGTGATCGGGCACTTGAGGTTCACCTTGATCCCCTGGGCCCGCAGGTGCCTGACGGCGTTGATCACGCGCTGCAGCGACCCGGGCACGCAGGTCAGCTTGTCGTGCGTCTCGGGTTTCGCGCCGTGGATGCTGATCTCCATCTCGATGGGGTTGGCGATGTCCTTGATCTTCTTCGCCATGGCCTCGTCGATCAGGTAGGCGTTGGTGTAGATGCGGATGGCGAATCCGAGCTGACGCGCCCGCGCCGCGATCTCGAAGAAATCCTTGCGGACCAGCGGCTCCCCTCCCGAGAGGGTCAGGTAGAGGATGTTGAAGTCGGCCAGTTTCTGCAGGGCGTCGAAGACCTCCTGCGTGGTCATCTCTTTCTGGCCGGTCGGGCAGTTGTAGCAGAAGGAGCAGGCGTGATTGCACACGAAGGTCAGCTCGAAGAGCGCCGACATCGGCACGGCGCGGTTCCAGTTGCGGACTGTGATCTCCTGCAGGGCGTTCGCCATGTCAGCTCACCTTCTCTTGTTCCCGAACTTCGGCCGGGTCCACCATTCCGTGTTCGCGGAGGTCGCCGAGGAACGCCAGGATGTCCCGGCGCGCCTCCTCTGGCGTGACGTCGTAGTCGGCGAGGACCTGTTCCAGGGCCGACTCCACGATCTGCCCCACCGTCCGCTTGCCGTCTATCTTATCCCATACGACGCTGCCGATCTGGTTCACCACCTTCACTTCGGCGCGGTCCGGCATGACGACGGTTGCCTCTCCGTCGTAGATGCGATACGCCACGTTGGGGTTCCTGGTGAGAACGGTCCCCTGGTCCATCACCTTACCCCTCCTCGACGACGTTCCAGAATTCGGCATCCTTGCGGAAGTGCAGCCGCCAGACCGGCACCTGATCGATCGCCCGCGCCACCACGTCGACCGCCCGGGCCGACTGCGCCGTCTCCTGCATCACGAAGGGCAGGCTGCCCGCCAGCTCGGCGACCGCCCGCGCGCCCGAGAGCGGCTCGCGTCGCGCCTCGGAGCTCTGCACCAGCCGGTT
>DATNEZ010000075.1:0-2072 GCA_035606645.1 Binatia bacterium | reverse complement strand
TCAAGGAGTTCTTCGCCCGCGTGGCCGGGGCCTTCGGCGCCGGCCGCCGCGACGACGATCTGCGGCGCGAGATCGAGTTCCACGAATCGATGCTCGAGGAGCGGCATCGCGCGCGCGGGCTCGACGCCGCGTCCGCGCGGCGCGCGGCCCGGATCGACGTGGGCGGCCCGGCGCAGAGAACGGAGGCCTGGCGCGATCAGCGCGGACTGCCGTTTCTCGACGCGCTGCGCCAGGATCTGCGCTACGGCGTCCGCATGCTCCGGCGATCGCCGGGTGTGTCCGCGGCGGCCGTGGTGACGCTGGCGCTCGGGATCGGCGCCAACAGCGCCATCTTCAGCGTGGTGAACGCGGTCCTCCTGCGGCCGCTGCCGTATCCCGAGCCCGATCGTCTCATGTCGGTCTGGCAGAACAACCGGGTCCGCGGCTGGCACCAGGACGTGGTCACGCCGCTCGACTTCATCGAATGGCGGGACGAGAGCCGGTCGTTCGCCTCCATGGCGGCCTATTTCGGCTCGGGGTTCAACGTGCGGACCGGCACGGAGGTCGACCGGGTGAAGGGGACCGACGTCTCGGTCGATTTCTTCCGCGTGCTCGGCGTCTCCCCGGTGACCGGGCGCGACTTCGCCGCCTCGGACGAGGGGACCTCGGCAGGCCGCGTGGTCGTCCTCGGTCACTCCCTCTGGCAGCGTCGCTTCGGCGGCGACCCGAAGGTCGTCGGGTCCTCCGTGACGCTCAACAGCGAGAGCTTCACGATCGTCGGGATCGCCCCTCCGGGGCTCCAGTTCCCGGACAAATCCGAGCTCTGGACCCTGGCGAAGAACCGCATCCCGACGAACCCGTTCCTGCCGGCCGACGCCGACATCACCAAGATGAGGGGACTCCACTACCTGTATTCCATCGCGCGCCTCAAGGACGGCGTGCCGCTGGCCCAGGCCCGCGCGGAGATGGAGACGATCGCCGCGCGCCAGGAGAAGGAGAACCCCCAGACCAATTCCGAGACCGGGATCGAGATCATTCCGCTGCAGGAGTCGATCGTCGGCGAGGTCCGGCCGGCGCTCCTGATCTTCCTGGGAGCGGTCGGGCTGGTCCTCCTGATCGCCTGCGCCAACGTCGCCAACATGTCGCTGGCGCGCGCCGCGGCGCGCCGGCGGGAAATCGCCGTCCGCACCGCGCTCGGCGCCTCCCGCCGGCGGATCGTCAGGCAGTACCTGACCGAGAGCATCCTCCTGTCCCTCGTCGGAGGGGGCGCCGGTCTCCTCTTCGCTCTGTGGGGCACCGACCTGCTGGCCGCGCTCGCCCCCGATTCGATCCCGGGGGGCCAGGCGGTCCGCGTCGACCTGTGGGTCCTCGGCTTCACCCTGGCCCTGTCCGTCCTGACCGGCATCCTGTTCGGCCTGCTGCCGGCCCTGCAGGCGTCCTCGGCGGAGCCCCAGGAGGCGCTGCGCGAGGGGGGACGGACGTCGTCGGCGGGACGGCGGGCGCGCCTCATGCGCGGCACCCTGGTGGTCTCCGAGATGGCCGTGGCCCTCGTCCTTCTGGCCGGGGCCGGGCTCCTGGTGAAGAGCTTCCTGCGCCTGCAGCACATCGATCCGGGGGTCTCCATCGACCGCGTGCTGAGCATGCGCCTCAGGCTTCCCGACGCGCGCTACACGCAGCCCGGGAAGCAGGTGAGCTTCTACGATGATGTCCTGCGACGGATCCAGGAGCTGCCCGGCGTCGCGGCGGCCGGCCTCACCAGCGACCTGCCGCTCGGCGGATCCGACTCGTTCCTGGGCTTCCAGATCGAGGGAAGGCCGCAGGACAAGCTGGGCCAGGGACCCGAAGGGGGCTTCCACCAGGTCAGCGTCGACTACTTCCGGACCCTGGGCATCGCGATGCTGCGAGGACGCTCGTTCGATGCCCGGGACGTGCAGAAGGCCCCCGAGGTCGCCGTCGTCAGCGAGACCCTGGCGAAGCGCTACTGGCCCGGCGAGGACCCGATCGGCCGGCGCATCTCGTTCGGGACCGACGAGAAGGGAGAGACCTCGTGGACGACGATCGTCGGCATCGCGGCGGACGTGCGCCAGCGGGGC
>DATNEZ010000071.1:0-6310 GCA_035606645.1 Binatia bacterium | reverse complement strand
CCTCCTGCCGGCCTCCCGCGTCGCCGAATTCGCGCACCTCAAGCACGGCCTTCTGCCGCAGCCCGCACTCCAGACGCGCTAGGAGCCTGTCCGAGGCTCCCGGACGTCACGGGCGGGCCTTGCCACCCCCGGGCCTCTTCGATAGACTCACCGATCCTGATGAAGGCCCGCATCGGTCTGCCCACTCTCTGCCTGATCTCCGGTCTCTGCGCGGCCCCGACGATCGCAGGACCGGCGTTGACCCACCTGACGGCCGAGCGCCGGGGCGACGGCTACGTGGCCTCCTGCCGGCTCGAAGGGGGCCTCACGCCGGACGTCGAGGAAGAGATCGCGGCCGGCCTCCCGAAGACGATCGAGTTCAGGCTCCAGGTGTACAGGCGCCGCACCGCGTTCCTGGACCAGCTCGTGCTGAAGCGCAAGATCGAATGCACCGTCCTGCACGACACCCTCACGCAACAGTACACGCTGACGCGCCGGGTGGACGGCGAGCTCCAGGAGTCGCAGGTCACGGATGCGGCGCCGGTGATGCGCGCCTTCATGACCTCGCTCGACGCGGTGCCCCTGGTGAACGCGGACAGTCTCGATCCTGAATCGGAGTACTACCTGAAGGCCAAGGCCAGCCTGGGCGGCCTGGTCTTCCGCTTCTACCTGATCCCGTGGCCCAACGATACGGGCTGGGAGCGGGCGCCCCTGGGCCCGCCGGGAGGGACACGCGGTGGCCCGAGACCCTGAGCCCGCCGGTCGCAAGCCCGGCTCCCGCATCCGCGTCGATCGTCTGATCCGCTCCAGCGTCCTCGTGCTCCTGCTTGTCTTCCTGGCCGGATTCCTCCTGCTGCGCAAGGCGACGCATTTTTCCTGGATCTACATCACCAACTCGGTCCTGTTGTCCTCTCTCTTCCTGATCAATGCCATCCTGATCCTGACGCTCGTCACGCTCCTGATGCGCAACCTGATCAAGGCGCTCGTGGAGCGGCGGCGCGGCATTCTCGGATCGCGGTTCAGGACCAAGCTGGTCTTCTCCCTCCTGATGCTGTGGCTGCTCCCCTCGATGATCATCTTCTGGGCCGCCCTGCACCTGATCCAGCGGAGCGTCGACCGCTGGTTCAACGATCCGATGGATCGCCTGACCGATGCCTCCCAGCAGATCGTCGAGACGTACTACGGCGACGCCCGGAAGCGCGGCGCGGCCTTCTCCGCCGAGGTGGCGCGCCGGCTGGAGGAAGGCGGGCTGGCGGTCCCGCAGGGGCACGCCGGCGTGCACGAGGTGCTGGGGGGCCTGCTGCGCGAGTACCACCTCGATCTCGTGGCGCTCGACACCGGACGTGAGCCGCCGTACCTGGTGGTCGACCCGCACGTGCCGGCCACGGGCGACCTCCGCGAGATCCCGGCCAATCTGCGCCTGCAGGCGTTCCACGGCGAGCCGTTCACCTGGATGTCGGAGTACCGCGGCGGAATGCTCATCCGCTCGGGGCACCCGGTGCGGGCCGGGGGGGAGGGGGCCGCCCAGGCCGTGGCGATCGTCGGCATCTTCGTGCCGCGCGACCTCGCGCGGCTGGCGGCCTATGTGTCGCGCAGCAACGAGGACTACCGCCAGATCCGCGCGCAGAAGGGGCTGATCAAGAGGATCTACATCCTGGTGTTCGCCCTGATCACCCTGGTGGTCCTGTTCTCGGTCACGTGGATCGGCCTCTACCTGGCCCGCCGGATCACCGATCCGATCCAGTCCCTGCTGCACGGGACGCGCGAGATCTCCTCGGGCCATCTCGACCACCGGGTCGAGGTGGACGCGGGGGACGAGCTGGGGATCCTGGTCGATTCGTTCAACAGCATGACCGCGGAGCTGAAGTCGGGGAAGGAGACCATCGAGAAGCGCAATCTCGAGCTCTCGGCGAGCAACCGCGAGCTGATGGAGCGCCGGCGGTACATCGAGACGCTCCTGGACAGCGTCACGGTGGGCGTGGTCTCGAGCGACCGCGAGGGCCGGGTCACCACGGTCAACCGCGCCACGCTGCGCCTCCTGGCCCTCGATCCGGCGGTGAGCCTGATCGGCCGTCCCCTGAAGGACCTTCTCCCGCCCGAGGGGAGCCGCGTCCTCGACGACCTGGTGGCGGAGGCGCTCGCCGGGGGCGGCCAGTCGGCGGCGCGCGGCCTCGAGCTCTCCATCGCCGGCAAGACCTGCTCGCTCGCGGTCAGCGCCACCTCGATGCGCGACGAGGCCGGCGAGGCCATCGGCGTCCTGCTCGTGCTGGAGGACCTGACCGACCTGACCCGGGCGCAGAAGATCGCCGCCTGGCGCGAGGTCGCCCGGCGCCTGGCGCACGAGATCAAGAACCCGCTGACCCCGATCCAGCTCTCGGCCGAGCGCATCCGGAAGAAATACGCCGAGCGCGGCAGCGGGCTGGATGAAATCGTCGAGGAGGGGACGGCGGCGATCGTGCGCGAGGTCGCCACGCTCAAGAACCTGGTGGACGAGTTCACCCGGTTCGCCCGCCTCCCGGCGCCGCACCCCGTCGCGACGCGTATCGAGGAGGTCATCGCCGCGTCCCTCTCGCTTTACAACGGAGTGCACTCCAAGGTGACGATCCGGCCGGTGTGCGATCCCGGCCTCCCGGCGGTGCTCCTGGATCCGGACCAGATCAAGCGGGTCCTGGTGAACCTCCTCGACAACGCCGTCGAGGCGATGGGCGGACAGGGGACGGTCACCGTCGAGGCCCGGCGCGATCCGTCGGGCGCGGTCCGCCTGGAGGTGGCGGACGACGGGCCGGGGATCCGCGAGGAGGACCGCGACCGCCTGTTCCTGCCGTACTTCTCGACGAAGAAGAAGGGGACCGGCCTCGGGCTGGCCATCGTGCACCGGATCGTGTCCGATCACCATGGCCGCATCCGGGTCGAGGACAACGCGCCCCGCGGCGCCCGCTTCGTCATCGAGCTGCCGGCGGCCGCCGCCTGACGGGACCGGCGCCGCGGCCGCGCCGGGCGGCTGCCAGTGTCCTGAGTCGGAAGTCCGTTGCCCAGTCCGGCGAGCCATCGGCGGGCCCGGCGAGGCGGGCCGACGCAGGCATGGTGGGCCCCATTCCGAGGAGGCCCAACGAAGCCGGGGCCGCCGAGGGCCGTCGAAATGGGTGACGGATTTCCGATTCAGGACACTAGAATGGAACTCGCGGTCCGGGGGACGACATGGCGAAGGAGCGGGTCCTCGTCGTCGACGACGAGGAGGGAGTGCGAAACTCCCTGCGGAACATCCTGAAGGACGAGGGCTACGCGGTCGACGTGGCGGAGTCGGGGGAGCGCTGCCTCCAGATGGTGCGCTCGGTGCCGTACCACGCCGTCCT
The DNA here is from genome assembly GCA_035606645.1 of Binatia bacterium. Taxonomy (GTDB): domain Bacteria; phylum Acidobacteriota; class Polarisedimenticolia; order Gp22-AA2; family Gp22-AA2; genus Gp22-AA3. Next base: position 2,978 of record DATNEZ010000071.1, on the reverse strand, counting down.
GCTCGACGTGTGGCTGCCCGGACGCGACGGGCTCTCGATCCTGGAGGACGTGCTGGCGCAGCCCTTCCCGCCGCGGGTCATCATGATCTCAGGCCACGCCGACGTCCCTCTGGCCCACCGCGCCGGTCGCCTGGGCGCATTCGACTTCATCGAGAAGCCCCTGTCGCTCGAGAAGGTGGCCCTGACTCTCCGGAATGCCGTCGCGGACAAGAAGAAGGACGAGCGCATCCTGCAGCTGCGCGAGCAGCTGCAGGAGAGCGTCACGCTCATCGGGGACAGCCGCCCGATCACGGAGCTCAGGCAGCAGATCGAGGTCACCGCGCCGACGCACGGCCGGGTGCTCATCTTCGGCGAGAACGGCACGGGGAAGGAGCTGGTGGCGCGCGCCATCCACGCCCTGTCGGAGCGCCGCGGCGAGCCGTTCGTCGAGATGAACTGCGCCGCCATTCCGGAGGAGCTGATCGAGAGCGAGCTCTTCGGGCACGTCAAGGGGGCCTTCACCGGGGCGACCGAGGGGAAGCCGGGCCGCTTCGTGCTGGCGGACGGCGGCACGCTGTTCCTGGACGAGATCGCCGACATGTCCCTGCGCACCCAGGCCAAGGTCCTGCGGGTCCTGCAGGAGCAGGCGTTCGAGCCGGTGGGGGGATCGACCCTTCGGGTCGACGTCCGGGTGATCGCGGCCACCAACAAGGACCTCAAGGCGGAGATCGCCGCCGGCCGCTTCCGCGAGGACCTGTATTTCCGGCTCAACGTGGTGCCGCTGCGCGTGCCGCCGCTCCGCGAGCGCGCCGAGGACATCCCGCCCCTGGCGCGACACTTCGTGGAGCAGTTCTCGCGCGCCTACGGGCGCATCAAGAGTCTCGCTCCTGACGCCGTCGCCGCGATGCAGGGATATCGCTGGCCCGGCAATGTGCGCGAGCTGAAGAACGTCATCGAACGCCTGGTCATCCTGGCCCCGGAGGACGTCATCGGCCTCGCGGATGTCCAGCGGCTGATGGGGCAGGATTCCGCCCCGCTCCCCGACCTGTTCCGCGGCGCCCCGTCCCTGCGGGAAGGGCGCGAGAACTTCGAGCGGCAGTTCATCCTGAGCCGGCTCCAGGAAGCGGGGGGGAACGTGGTGAAAGCCGCCGAGCTCCTGGGTCTCGAGCGCAGCAACCTGTACCGGAAGATGCGGGCCCTGGGGATCCGCGGCGGCGACCAGAATCCTTGACAAGTCCTTGTTTCTCTGTTATTAACGTAGGGTCCGGCGACGCGGGAACGAGGGCCGATGCATCTGAGCAGGGGCGTCGAACATGGCATCGAAGGAATCCTTTACCTGGCGCGGCGTTGCGGCGATGAGCCGGCGCTGATCCGCGATATCTCCCGGTCGATCCCGGAACAGATCACGCTGGAGGACATCCTGCAGGCGACCTCGTAGACACTGCCGCGGAGGGATTATCCTTGGCATCTTCCAGACCAAACGGGTCTGATTCGTCCGGCGGGCAGGGGACTTCCGATTCGTCCGCCGGCCCGATCTGCCGCGTCGATCTCCACCTGCACTCCCGCTACTCCGGTGTGGGCCACCTCCGCGCCCCCCGGCTTCGCGGCGAGCTGGCGGAGCCTGCCGACCTGTATCGCACGGCGCGGGCCCGCGGCATGGACCTGGTGACGCTGACCGATGTCGATACCCTGGACGGCTGCCTGAGGTTCCTGGACGCGCATCCCGGCGCCACGGACTTCTTCGTCTCGGAGGAGGTGCTCGCGGTCGAGCCCGTCACGGGCGCCGCGGTAGGCGTCCTGCTGTTCGACATCGACGAGGCGCAGCACCGCGCGGCGAGGCGCCTGAAGGGGGACATCCGCGACGTGGCCGCGTACGTCCGGTCGGAGGGGATCCTGGCCTCGCTCGGCTCGCTCCTCGGCGTGCTCGAAGCGGGAGGGAGCGATCAGCTCCTGCGGGACCTCATCGTGCTCTTCGATCGTCACGAGATCCGGAACGGCGCGGAGGGACGCGCGTGCAACGACCTGATGGCCCGCCTCGCGCAGGAAGTGGCGGCCGGCAGGAGCCTGGGGGTCACGGCGGGGAGCAACGCCCACATCGCGTCGCGGGCCGGCCGCACGGCCACCCTGGCGCGCGGCCGCGGCCGGGAGGAGTTTCTCGGCGCCCTGCGTCGGAACCAGACCTGGGTGACGGGCGATCACGGGCGCGTCTGGGGGGCCCTCGCCGAAGTCGTGACGAGCGTCCCGCTGCACCGGGCCGCCGCGCCGCTGCTCGATCGCTGTCTCAGCCGCGCCCGGCGGACGGCGCGCGCCCGGAGCACCCGCAAGCGTCTGGACCAGGTGGTGGTGCAGAAATTCCAGGAGAAAGCCAGGTCGTACGAACCGTCCGTCCGCAGGGCCAGGCAGCGGACGGACTCAGCGCGCTGAATTCAGGCAGGACCTGGAAGCGGCCGATCGGCGCGCCGGTGGATTCAAAACGAACGTCGTGAGCGAAGAGGAGAGCCCATGAACCAGGCAGTGGCCCGGATCGACGAGACGACCGAACCCGCGGCGGGCGCACGCCCGTCCCCGGTCGCGACAACTCCCGCCCCCCAGCCGTCCCGGGCGCCGCAGGCTGCACGCCCCGGAAGGTCGAGGGGTTTCGGCCGTTACCTCCGTCCCAGCGTCCTGGCGGGACTGGCTCTCAAGGGCGCGGCCCAGGTCGTGTGGAACGTGTTCCAGCCTTTGAACCGCCGGCTGCCCTACGGCGTGAAGCAGCCGAAGTGGGCCCCGGCGCCGCTCATGAAGAGCAAGGACAGGACCTTCCCCCAGCTGGGGTTCCCGCGCACCACCGACTCGCTCTGCCCGCAGTGCGTCAAGGAGGTCCGCGAGACCATCCTGAAGGGTGAGACCGACTGGCGCGTTCTTCTCGACGGGAAGCCCGGCGAGATCAAGGCGAAAATCGTCGAGCGCGACGGTCAGATCTGGATGGAAAAGGAATGTCCCCGGCACGGCCGCTGCGA
>DATNEZ010000058.1:0-8099 GCA_035606645.1 Binatia bacterium | reverse complement strand
AAGGCGGTATCACCGCGGAGACGCAGACAGCGCAGAGACGGCAGTTTTGCGAATCGATCTCCGCGGTCTCTGCGTCTCCGCGGTGAATCCTCTCTTCGTTATCCGACCGAGCCTTCCAGGCTCACGCCGAGCAACTTCCTTGCCTCCACGGCGAACTCCATGGGGAGTTCTTTGAAAACTTCCTTGCAGAATCCGCTGACGATCATGCTGATCGCGTCTTCGAGCGCGACGCCGCGGGTCTTGCAGTAGAAGAGCTGGTCTTCGCCGATCTTGCTCGTGCTCGCTTCGTGCTCGACGCGGCTGGTGGTGTTGTGGACGTCGATGTACGGCGTCGTGTGGGCGCCGCACTGGTCGCCGATCAGCAGCGAGTCGCACTGCGTGTAGTTGCGCGCGTTGGTGGCGGCTTTCAGGATCTTCACCAGGCCGCGGTAGGTGTTCTGGCCGTGTCCGGCCGAGATGCCCTTGGCGATGATCGTGCTGCGCGTGTTCTTGCCGATGTGGAACATCTTGGTGCCGGTGTCGGCCTGCTGGTAGTTGTTGGTCACCGCGACCGAGTAGAACTCGCCGATGGAGTTGTCCCCCTGCAGGATGCACGAGGGGTACTTCCAGGTGATCGCCGAGCCGGTCTCGACCTGCGTCCAGGAGATCTTCGAGTTGTCCCCCTGGCACTTGCCGCGCTTGGTGACGAAGTTGTAGATGCCCCCCTTCCCCTGCTTGTCCCCGGGGTACCAGTTCTGCACCGTCGAGTACTTGAGGGTGGCGTCCTTCAGGGCGACCAGCTCGACCACCGCCGCGTGCAGCTGGTTCGTGTCGCGCATCGGCGCGGTGCACCCCTCGAGGTAGGAGACCGTGGCCCCCTCGTCCGCGATGATGAGCGTGCGCTCGAACTGGCCGGTGTCGGCGGCGTTGATGCGGAAGTAGGTCGACAGCTCCATCGGGCAGCGCACCCCCTTCGGGATGTAGGCGAACGAGCCGTCGCTGAACACCGCCGAGTTGAGCGCCGCGAAGAAGTTGTCGTTGTGCGGCACCACCGACCCGAGGTACTTCTGCACCAGGTCCGGGTGCTCCAGCACCGCCTCGGAGAAGGAGCAGAAGATGATCCCGAGCTCCTTGAGCTTGTCCTTGAACGTGGTCGCCACGGAGACGCTGTCGAACACCGCGTCCACGGCCACCCCGGACAGCCGCTTCTGCTCCCCCAGGGAGATCCCGAGCTTCTCGTAGGTCTTCAGGAGCTCGGGGTCGATCTCCTCCAGGCTCCCCACCTGCTTCTTCAGCTTGGGGGCGGAGTAATAGATGATGTCCTGGTAGTCGATCTTCGGGTACTTGACGTTCGCCCAGGTCGGCTCGGTCATCGTCAGCCAGTGGCGGTACGCCTTCAGGCGCCACTCCAGCATGAACGGCGGCTCGTTCTTCTTGGCCGAGATGGCGCGGATGATCCCCTCGTTCAGGCCGCGCGGCACCGTTTCCGCTTCGATGTCCGTGACGAAGCCGTACTTGTACTCCCCCTTCGTCAGGTCCTCGAGCGTCTTGGTCGATGCCTTGGCCATCACCGTCCTCCCTGACCGCAGTCGACGCAATGGCCCGCCGCCGCGCCGGAGGCGCAGGCGACCGGGGCCCTCTCGTCGAGGACGGCGTGCATCTTCTTCTCGGTGCTGACGAGCTCGGAGAGCATCGTGCGGCGCAGGACCTGGTCGAGCAGCACCTCCAGGACGCCCCAGAGCGAGCGGATCGAGCAGTCCCCCATGTGCGTGCAGACCTTGCGGTCCCCGGAATGCCTCTCGCAGTAGTCGGTGTCGTACAGCCGCCCGCCGCCGAGCGCGGCCAGGACCTCGGCGACGCTGGTCTGGCCGGCCCCCCGGGCCAGCGAGTAGCCCCCCATCCGTCCGAGCACGCTCTTGACCAGGCCCGCCTTGCGGAGGGTGCGGATGAGCTTCGCCACGTGCGGGACGGTCAGCCCCTCTTCCCGGGCGATCTCGGCGAGCGTGACCGGCGTCACCGGGCCGCTGACCTGGCGGCGGGCTATCATCAGGATGCAGCGGAGTCCGTACTCTTCCTGGGCGGTGACTTTCACGTTCGTAACTCCCCCGGCCTTTCCGACAGGCCCCAGGCCGGCGACCATGAGTCTATTCAATGTGTACTTAACAGTCAACTATAATCTCGGCCGGATTTGGTAGGATGGCGCAGAGACGGCTCATCGGCGCGGGCGAGGCGGAGCGTGAAAATGTCCGGAACCACCCGGGAAGTCAAGGGGTTCGACGGCCTTCGGGTCGGGGCGTTCGAGAGCCGCCTGGCGGCCGAGATGTCCCGCCTGATCGAGAGCCATGGCGGCCGCCCCCTGGTCGCCCCTTCCATGCGGGAAATCCCCCTGGAAGAAAACCACGAGGCGCTGGCGTTCGGCGAGAAGCTCCTGGCGGGGGAGCTCGACGTCCTGATCCTGCTGACCGGCGTGGGGCTCAAGACCCTGGTGCAGGCGCTCGAGGTGCGCCATCCGAGGGAGCAGATCCTGGAAGCCCTGGGCAGGGTCCAGCGGGTCTGCCGCGGGCCGAAGCCGGTCGCGGCGCTGCGATCGATGGGGCTCGACCCGGGCATCACCGTCCCCGAGCCGAACACCTGGCTCGAGATCCTGAGGACCCTGGACGAGCGGGCCCCGGTCGCGGGACGCAGGGTGGCGGTGCAGGAGTACGGCATCAGCAACCTCGAGCTCCTGCAGGGGCTCAAGGAGCGCGGCGCCGTGGTGACGCGTGTCCCGGTGTATCGCTGGGCGCTGCCGCTCGACCTGGCCCCGCTCCAGGCGGCCCTCGAGGCGGTCGCCGACGGCCGCGTGCCTGTCGTCCTGTTCACCAACGCCAACCAGGTGGAGAACGTCATGCAGGTGGCCCGCGACGGCGGCCTGGACGAGCGGGTGCGAGGCGCGCTCGCCCGCGGCGTCGTGGCATCGGTCGGGCCGATCGCCAGCGAGAGCCTGCGCAACCACGGCATCGCGGTCGACTTCGAGCCGACGCACCCGAAGATGGGGCCGCTCGTCCGCGAGGCGAGCCTGCGATGCCACGACATCCTGAAAGAGAAGACCGGCGGCCCCGCCTCGGGCGGATCGGGAAGCGCCGGAGGGGGCCGATCGAGCGCCGCGGCCGGATCGCCGGGAACCGTGGTCCGGGAGGGGGCCGTGCCCCGGACCGTCCGCGAGCAGGACGCCCTGAGGGACAGCCCGTTCATGCGGGCCTGCCGCCGGGAGCCGGTACCGGTGACTCCGATCTGGCTGATGCGCCAGGCCGGGCGCTACATGCGGGAGTACCGGCAGGTGCGCGCCCGGCGGTCGTTCCTCGACATCTGCAGGGATCCCGATCTGGTCACCCAGGTGACGGTGTACGCGGTCGAGCGCCTCCGGGTGGACGCCGCGATCATCTTCGCCGACCTCCTCCTTCCGGTCCTGGGGACCGGCCTCACGCTCGCCTACAACAAGGGAGAGGGGCCGTCGATCGATCCCCCGCTGCGCACTCCGGAGGACGTGGATCGATTGCGCGAGCCGGACCTCGAGGAGACGGTCGGCTTCGTGTTCGAGGCGATCCGCCGCACGCGACGGGCGCTGCCCCCGAGCGTCCCCCTCCTCGGGTTCGCGGGAGCCCCCTTCACCATGGCGTCGTACATGATCGAGGGGGGCGGGTCGACGCATTACGTGAAGACCAAGTCGTTCTTCACGAAGGACCCGGGGGCCTGGCACGCCCTGCTGGAGAAGATCTCCCGCATCACCATCGCCTACCTGCAGGCCCAGATCGCGGCCGGTGCACAGGCGGTCCAGCTGTTCGACACCTGGGTCGGCTGTCTCGGGCCCGAGGACTATCGCGAGTTCGCCCTGCCCCACACCCGGCGGATCGCGCAGGCGATCTCCGCGAGGGCGCCTCTCATCCACTTCGGCACGCAGACCGCGAGCCTGCTCCCCTCGATCCGCGAGGCGGGAGGGGACGTCATCGGCCTCGACTGGCGCGTCGACCTCGTGAATACCTGGGACCGGCTGGGCGACGTCGCGGTGCAGGGGAATCTCGATCCGACCCTCCTGTTCGCGCCGCGCCACGAGGTCCGGAAGCGGGCCGGCGATCTCCTGCGGCGGGTCGGCGGCCGGCCCGGCCACATCTTCAACCTGGGGCACGGCATCCTGCCGCACACTCCGCTCGACAACGTCCTGGCCCTGGTGGACGCCGTGCACGAATGGCAAGGCGCCTGAGGATGGCGGCGGGGGCCCTGCCCGCAGGCACGGCGCACGACTCGGTCCTGCTTCTCGCATTCGGCGGGCCGGTCCGGCCCCAGGACGTCCGGCCCTTCCTCGACCATGTCCTGCGCGGCAAGCCGGTCCCGAAGGAGCGCTACGAGGAGGTCGTCCGGCACTACGAGGACGTGGGCGGCGCCTCGCCGCTCAACCGCCTGACGCTCGCGCAGGCCGCGGGGCTCAGGGATCTCCTGGCGCAGGAGGGGCCCGACCTCCCGGTGTACGTCGGCATGCGGCACTGGGAGCCGTTCGTGGCCGAGACCCTGGCGATGATGGCCCGCGAGGGGCGGCGCCGGGCGGTCGGCATCGTGCTGGCCGGCCATCGCTCGGCGGCATCGTGGGACGCCTACCTCGAGACGGCGGCCGAGGGGCAGGAGCGGCTCGGCGACCGGGCGCCCCGGATCGACTACGCCCCCTCCTGGTCCGAGCACCCGCTGTTCGTCGAGGCGCTCGCGGATCGCACCCTCGAGGCGTTCGAGCGGGTTCCTGTGGAGCGGCGGGCGGGAGCCCGCCTGGTCTTCACGGCCCACAGCATCCCGGCAGGCATGTCGGCGGCCTCCGGCTACGCCGGGGCGTTGTCGCGCACCGCGGCGCGGGTGGCGGAGCGTCTCGCGATCGGCGCCTGGTCCATGGCGTACACCAGCCGCAGCGGCAACCCGCGGGATCCCTGGCTGGAGCCGGACATCGCCGAAGCGCTCGCCGCGATCCGGCGCGACGGGGCTCACGACGTCGTCGTGTCGCCGATCGGATTTCTCACGGACCATGTCGAGGTCCTGTACGACCTGGACGTCGCCGCGCGCCGGACCGCCGGCGAGCTCGGGCTCGGCTTCTTCCGCGCCGGCACCGCGGGGAGCCACCCGGCCTTCCTCCGGCTGCTCCTGGCCCTGGTGCGCGACGTGATCGCCGCCGCATGATCCCCGGACCGGACGCGCGGGACGGGAAGCGCCTCCGGGTGGCGATCGCCGGGGCGGGCGTCGCGGGGCTCGCCTGCGCGCACCGGCTTCTCGCGGCCACCCGCGAGCGCGCGGTCCCGCTCGACCTGACGGTCCTCGAGGCCGCGGATCGCCCCGGAGGCGTGATCGTCACCGAGCGGATCGACGGGTGCCTGGTCGAAGGGGGGCCGGACTGCTTCGTCTCCGATCGGCCCTGGGGCATCGACCTGTGCCGCCGCGCCGGGCTGGCGGACGAGATCGTCGGCACAGGCGTGGAGCACCGCCGCTCGTTCATCCTGAGAGGCCGGCGCCTGCTGCCGATCCCGGAGGGATACCAGCTCCTCGCCCCCAGCCGCCTGCTGCCGTTCGCCTCCACGCGGATCCTCGACCTGGCCGGGAAGCTCCGCGCCGCGTGCGATCTGGTCCTGCCCCGGGGGCCCGCGGCCGACGACGAGAGCCTGGCGTCGTTCGTGAGGCGCCGGTTCGGCCGGCAGACGCTGGAGCGCCTGGCGCAGCCGCTCCTCGCCGGGATCTACAACGCCGATCCCGAGAGGCTGAGCCTGCGCGCCACGATGCCGCGCTTCCTCGATCTCGAACGGACGCACCGGAGCGTGATCCTGGGGCTCATGCTGGCGCGGCGACGGGCGCCCGCCGCCGCGCGCGCCGGGGTGAGCGGGGCGCGCTACGGGCTCTTTGTGACGCTGCGGAGCGGCCTGCAGACCCTGACCGACCGCCTCGCGGCCGCGCTTCCCCCCGGGGCGCTGCGGCTCGGCGCCAAGGTGGCCCGCCTCGACCAGGGCGATCGGGCCGCCGGCGCCGATCGCTCCGTCGCGACCGCGGCGCCCTGGCGCGTGACGACGTACCGCGGGGAATCGTTCGCCGCCGACGCGGTCGTCCTGGCGATGCCCGCCTGCGCCGCCGCCCCCCTGGTCCGGCCGCTCGACGGCCCCCTCGGCGGACTTCTGGGAGAGGTGCCGTACGGCGGAGCCGCCACGGTCAGCCTCGCGTTCCGGCGCGCCGACGTCCCCCACCCGCTCGACGGATTCGGCTTCGTGGTGCCGCGCGGCGAGGGGCGCCGGCTGGCCGCCTGCACGTTCAGCCACGTCAAGTTTCCCGATCGGGCGCCCGAGGGAACGGTCCTTCTGCGCGCCTTTCTCGACGGCCGGACCGCCGGCGAGGGGGACGCCCGGGATCTCGAGAGGATCGCGCGCGAGGATCTGCGCGACATCCTGGGGATCACCGCCTCCCCTCTCTTCGCGCGGAGCTTCGTCCACCCGCGCGCCATGGCGCAGTACGAGGTCGGGCACCTCGCGAAGGTCGCGGCCATCGAGGCCGGGGTGTCGCGCCACCCGGGGCTGGCCCTGGCCGGCAACGGCATGCGGGGCGTCGGCATTCCCGACTGCGCGCACAGCGGCGAGGCGGCCGCCGACGGCATCCTGGCGCGCGCCGGGGTGATATCCTAGGCCCCGTGACGACGACGCGATCCGGCCCGGCCCGCCCGCCCCGCCTCCTCCCGATCGCGGCCCTCGTCGCCCTCGTCCTGCCGGCCGGCGACGCGCCGCTTTGGGCGCACGATTTCTACCTGATCCCGGAGACTTCCGCGCCCGGGGCCGGCGCGACGATCCGCCTCGCCCTGCACGTCAGCGAGGTCTTTCCCGGCGATCCGGTCGACTGGCGGGCGGACAAGGCGAGCCAGTTCTTCCTGCAGGACGCGAAGGGACGGCTCGATCTCAAGGACCGGGTGCCCGAAGGGAAGCCGCTCATGCCGCGCGTGACGCTGCGCGCGCCGGGGACGACCGTCATCGCGCTCGTCACCGAGCCCAGCTACATCGAGGTCGCGGCCGCCCCGTTCCAGGAGTACCTGAAGCACGAAGGGCACGCCGACATCCTGGAGATGCGCGCACAGATGGGCGCCGCCTCGTCCCCCGGAAGGGAGCGCTACAGGCGCTACGTGAAGACGCTGGTCAACGCGGCCGGCTCGGCGTCGGAGACCGCCCTCGCCAACCTGAGCCTGACGATCGAGATCATTCCCGAGGCCCAGCCGGCCGCGGTGCGCCCGGGAGGAAAGCTGCCGGTGCGCGTCCTTATGGAGGGGATGCCCTTGGCGGGCGGTCAGCTGTGCGCCACGCACGCGGGGTTCTCGAAAGGGCACGACGCCTACGCCTGGTGCGGCCGGCTCGACGCGCAGGGGCGGGCGTCCGTGCCGATCGCGGCCGCCGGCTGGCAGATCCTGAGGACCACGCGCATGCGCCCCCTCGCGGGGGACAATCGCGCCGACTGGGTCTCCTACTGGTCGGCGCTCACCTTCGAGGTCCCGGAGGCCCGATGAAGATCGCCATCGGCAGCGACCACGCCGGCCATCCCCTGAAGAACGCGCTCGTCGACCTCCTGAAGGGGGACGGCCACGCCGTGAACGACCTGACGCCCGCGCTCGATCCGCAGGACGACTATCCGGATGCGGCGGCCGCGGTCGGGCGGGCCGTCGCCTCCGGGAAGGCGGAGCGGGGGATCGTCGTCTGCGGCAGCGGCGTCGGGGCCTCGGTGGCCGCCAACAAGATCCGGGGCGTGCGCGCGGGGCTGTGCCACGACACCTACAGCGCCCGGCAGGGAGTCGAGCACGACGACATCAACGTGCTGTGCCTCGGGGCCCGCGTGATCGGTGACGCCGTGGCGCGCGACCTGGCGCGCGCCTTCCTCGGCGCCCGCTTCAGCGGCGAAGAGCGGCACGCCCGCCGCCTGCGGAAGATCCTCGATCTCGAGAAGGCCTGAACCGGCGGGGCCGCCCGCCGGCCCCTAGACGAACAGCCGGATGAACAGGTAGGTCGCCGCGGAGATCGCCGCGGAGACCGGGATGGTCAGGACCCAGGCCCAGATGATTTTCCGGGCCACCCCCCAGCGCACGGCCG
>DATNEZ010000055.1:0-2015 GCA_035606645.1 Binatia bacterium | reverse complement strand
GCCCCGGATCGCGCGGCGGCCGAGACGCACCACCGCGTCCGCCACGATAGCGACCACCACGGCCTTGCATCCCACGAGGAGGCTCGCCACGACCGGCAGCCTGCCAAAGGCCGCATACGCATACGAGAGAGCGAGAAGGATGAAGACCGACGGCAGGACGAACAGGACGCCGGCCGCGAGGCCCCCCCGAGTGCGGTGGAGGAGCCAGCCGATGTAGGTCGCCAGCTGCTGCGCCTCGGGGCCGGGGAGCAGCATGCAGTAGTTCAGGGCGTGCAGGAACCTGGACTCGGAGATCCAGCGACGACGCTCGACGAGCTCCCTGTGCAGGATGGCGATCTGGCCGGCCGGCCCCCCGAACGAGATGAAGCCGAGTTTCAGCCAGAAGCCCAGGGCGTCGCCGAACCGGACCTCCCGGCTCATCGGCTTTTCACACGCGTCGCTTCATCGGGCTCTTCCGGGCCCCGGCGGGCCGGGCGGCCAGGGTGGCGTAGAGGCCGTCGAAGACGGCGCCGGCCTCGCGGAGCAGCCGCTGATCGTCGTGCACCTGCTCCGAGAGCCCGCGCAGGACCGCATCCACCCCGGCCGCCTCGGGACGGCCGAACTTCCCGTCCTTCAGATCGACGTCGTGCACGATCTGGGCGATGAGACGCACGGCGGCGTCGCGCTCGAGTCCGAACTGCTTCACGAGCGTCTCGAAGGTGCAATCCTCTCCCTGGTGCCCGAGGTCGGCTTCGGGCATGTCGAACGGGATGCCGCCGCGCAGCGCCCCGCCGGCGACTGCGAACCCGAAGCGCGGGCGTCGATCGATGAACTTGCGGATCAGCCAGGCGGAGGCGCAGCGATCGATGTGGGGCCTGGGGCGGGTGACCCAGAGCCTCCCCTGGTAGCGCGCCCTGTCGCGCGGGGCCTTCCCGCGCGCCGCAGGACGGGCGGCCGGCTTCCGGCCCTGGGCCTTGCGCAGGAGCGTCCGGCACTTCTCCATGGCCGCGGCGGCCCGGGCTCGCCCGGGCGCCTTGAAGAAATCCACTCCCTCGACGTGGCTGAGCTCCGACTGCATGGCATCCACCTCCGTGTCGAATGCTTCGAGCGTCCCGGGTGCCGGCACGTCATCGCGCCGCCGGCCTTCCATCCGCTGCGCCAGCCGGAGCAGGCCGGACGTAAGCCGCGCATAGACGGCGTCGCGATCGCGGCGGAAGGCGGCGATGATCTCCGCGTCCGTCGCGTCGGCGACGGCGCTCGCGCGAAAGACGGCGGCCTCCCCTCCTCCGGAGACGATCTCCTGATTGAGCCACGTGAAGTCCTCCAGGTGCCTGTCGGACCAGGGGAGGACGTACACCGAGTTCTTGACGGTCGCGGCCCCCAGCTTCTGGAGCTGCCGCCAGACCCGGACGCGCAGCCGCGTCGGCCTCGGGGGAAGGTGATGGACGAGGAGGAGCCAGGTCCCGCCGTCGGTCATGATGCGGGACGGTATCAAACGTTACGTCAATGTGTCAACTGATACATCACGCGGAATCGCCCGGCGACGGCGCCTCTGTCACGGGGCCGGGCAGGGCCCTCCGGAGGCGAACAGGGCGCCCTGGTCCACGCAGGCGTGCCCCGGACGCTGGTCATGCGGCACGCAGACGGTGACCAGCCCGCTGCACTGGCCTCCCTGCCCGTCGTCGGCCGTGAAGGCGACGTGGTAGACGCGCCCGTCCCCCGGGACCTTCGCGGTGCCCGCCCGCTCGGCGCGAAGCCGGACGCTCGACGTCCCCGTCCCCTCGGCGTCCGGGCAGGTGTCTCCGTCCCCCGGGCCGTTCGGCGGCTCGTCCTGGCTGACCCCGGTGATCGTGATGCCCGCCGGGCTCCCGGATGAGTCGGTCACGCCCGCCACGGCGACATGGACGTACTTGTGGTTGGGGGGCCACAGCTCCGTCGTGGTCGCGAAGGCATGGCTGCAGTCCGGCGGCACCCTTTCGAGCCGGCAGATGGCCGAGCACCCGTCGTCGTCCTGGGTGTTGCCGTCGTCGCACGTC
>DATNEZ010000049.1:0-7636 GCA_035606645.1 Binatia bacterium | reverse complement strand
CCGCCGTCAACCGGCTCCTCAACCTGCTGCGGGTCGCTCTGGTCGCGGTCCTGGCGCTCGGGTTGTTCGGGTTCCCCGATCGCTCCTTGCCCGCCAGGCTCCTGCGTCGCTTCGGCCTGGCGCGCCCCGCGGCGGCGGCCGCGCTCGCCGTGGCGCTGTCGCTCGCGATCGGCGGCTCGGGGCCGGCCCGCGCGGCGGAGATCCCACCGGCCGACATGTTGAACGACCTGCGCACGCGCCTCCTGCAGCCCGCCGCGTGCCGCCCGAACTGCGCCTCCAGCCCGCGGATGCTGCTCGAGGCGGATCCGGGCTCCCTGCGCGCCCGCATCGAGATCAGCGCGGCGGCGGAGACGGCCGTGCCGCTCCCGGGAGGAGCGGACCAGTGGCTCCCCGATCGGGTCACGGTGGACGGCGAGCCGGCCACGGGGCTGGTGCGCACCGGGGAGGGACGCCTCTGGCTGCGCGTGACTGCGGGGAATCACCAGGTCGTGATGGAAGGGCCGCTCCCCGATCGCGAGTCGATCCAGGTCCCGCTGCCGCTCAAGCCCCACCACGTCGAGGCGCGCGCCAGGGGATGGCGCGTCGAGGGCCTGCACGAGGACGGCCTGGCGGAGGACAGCCTGCAGCTGGTGCAGGAGCGCGGCCGCGATCGCGGACCGGCGGGGGGGATCGAGCCGGTGACGCTGCCGCCGTTCGTGCGCGTCGAGCGCGAGCTGACCCTCGGGCTCAAGTGGCAGGTCGCGACCCGCGTGGTCCGGACGACCCCGGTCGGATCGGCGGTCCGCCTCGAGGTCCCGCTCCTTCCGGGGGAATCGGTGACGACCGCCGAGGTGCGCGTCGCCGGCGACCGGGCGCTGGTCAGCCTCGCACCGCAGGCGACCGAGGCCGTCTGGACCTCGTCCCTCGCGCAGAAGGAGTCGATCCGTCTCACGGCCCCCGGCGCGGTCCCCTGGACCGAGGTCTGGCGTCTCGCGGCCGGCCCCATATGGCACGTCGAGGTCCAGGGAATCCCGGTGGTCCACCTGCCGGAGGAATCGGCGGTGCGGATCCGCGAGTGGCGACCGTGGCCCGGCGAGACGGTGACCATCGACGTGACCCGCCCCGACGGGCTCCCCGGGCAGACGCTGACCATCGACAGCAGCGAGCTGACGGTTTCGCCGGGACTGCGCGCCACGGATGCCACCCTCAGCGTAGGGATCCGCAGCAGCCGCGGTGAGCAGCATGTCCTCACGCTTCCCGAGGGATCTGAATTGCAATCGGTGTCGATCAACGGCGTGGTCCAGCCGATCCGGCAGGAGGGGCGGGACGTGACGCTGCCGATCGCGCCGGGGCCGCAGCAGGTCTCCGTCTCCTGGAGGCAGAACGACGGCGTCCGCCTGTTCTTCAGGACGCCCGAGGTGAATCTCGGCGCCACCAGCGTGAACGCGCGGGTTTCGATCGTCATGCCGGCCGATCGGTGGACGCTCTGGCTGGGAGGCCCCCGCCTGGGGCCGGCCGTCCTGTTCTGGAGCCGGGTCGTCGTCGGCCTGCTGGCCGCGCTGGCCCTCGGCCGGCTCCGCCTGACGCCCCTGCGAGCCCGGCAGTGGTTCCTGCTGAGCCTCGGGCTGACGCAGGCGCCCCTGCCGATCTCCCTCGTGATCGTCGGCTGGCTCTTCGCCTTGGGCTGGCGCGGCCAGCGGGGCGCAGGCGAATCGGCGGCCGGCTTCAATGCCCTGCAGGTGCTCCTGGCGGGAACGACGGCCGTCGCGCTGGGCGGGCTGTTCTGGTCGATCTCCAACGGCCTGCTCGGGCTTCCCGAGATGCAGATCACGGGAAACGATTCGTACTTCGGAAACCTGCACTGGTACCTGGACCGTTCCGGGGAGGTCCTGCCCCGGCCGTGGGTCGTCTCCGTCCCGCTGTTTCTCTACCGCCTGGCGATGCTCGCCTGGGCCCTGTGGCTGGCGCAGGCGCTCCTGCGCTGGCTGAAATGGGCCTGGGAATGCTTCACCCAGGGCGGCCTGTGGCGACCGCGGATCAAGAAGAAGGCGTCACCGCCCCCGCCGATCGTGCCCCCCTCACCTGCCGCCCCCGGCGTCGCGGCCCCCTGAGATGCGGACGCGGCGATGAACAAGGGGCGCCTGGAAGCGTTCAGCGACGGCGTGATCGCGATCCTCATCACCATCATGGTGCTCGAGCTTCGTGTGCCGCACGGCGCCGACGCGACGACTCTGCGTCCGATGATTCCGGCGTTCCTCAGCTACGTGATGAGCTTCGTGTATCTCGGCATCTACTGGAACAACCACCATCACCTGCTGCAGGCGGTGCGGCAGGTGAACGGCCGCATTCTCTGGGCGAACATGCACCTGCTGTTCTGGCTGTCCCTCGTTCCGATGGCCACGGGCTGGATGGGAGACAGCCGCTTCGCGGCCGTGCCGGTCGCGCTCTACGGCGTGGTGCTCCTGGCCGCCGCGCTGGCGTACACCGTTCTGGTCCGCAGCCTCATCGCGCACCACGGCCGGGAGTCGGTGCTGGCAAGCGCTGTGGGGAAGGATTTCAAGGGCACGATCTCCCTGGTGTTCTACGCGCTCGCCGTGCCGCTTTCGTTCGCCACCACGTGGGTGGCTTGCGGGCTCTACGTGGTGGTGGCGATCATCTGGCTCGTTCCGGATCGCCGCATCGAGCGCGCCCTGGCGCCGCGGGACCGGGAGCCGGCCTAGAGAACGTCCTTCAGCCGATCGCGGGAGATGTTCGCGCCGCACAGGAGGACGACCACGTTCCTGCCGGCGTACCGTTCCTTGTCCTTCAGGAAGCCGGCGACCGCCACGCCGGCCGCCCCCTCGATCAGGGTGTGGTGCCTGTCGATGATCAGGCGCATGGCGTCCCGGATCTCCTCCTCCGAGACCAGCACGTAGCGATCGACCAGGCGCCGGCAGAGAGGCAGCGTGATCGCCCCCGGCTCGACCGCCCCGGCCGTGCCGTCGGAGAGGGTCGGCCTGGAGACCATGTCGAGAATCTTCCCGGCGGCGACCGAGTGGTGCATGACGGCCGAGTTCTCGGGCGAGCAGGCGACGATCTCGACGGGACCGCCGGCCGACTTGAGGCAGGCCGCGATTCCGGAGATCAGGCCGCCGCCGCCGAGAGCCACGAACACGGCATCGATACGGTCGACCTGCCGCAGAAGCTCGGCGCCGATCGTCCCCTGCCCCGCCACGACCAGCGGGTCGTTGTATGGCGAGACGTAGACCCTGCCGGTCTCTTCGGCGTGGCGGCGCGCGAAGACCTCGGTCACCCCCGAATCGGTGGCGTGCGTGCGCACTTCGGCGCCGTAGGCGCGGATGTTGGCCACCTTGGCCGGCGAGGCGTTCTCCGGGACGAAGATGACGCCGGGACAGCCGAGCGCCTTCAGCCCGTACGCCACCGCCGCCCCGTGATTGCCCGAGGAGGCGGTCACGATCCCCTTCGCCTTCTCGCCCGGCGTCAGCGACAGGAGACGGTTCATCGCGCCGCGCAGCTTGAACGATCCGGTGAGCTGGAGATGCTCCATTTTCAGCAGGACGCGCGCCCCCGAGGCCTCGCCGAGGGCCGCCGACTCGTCGACCGGCGTCTCGCGCACGTAGGGTCGGATCCGCGCCTCGGCCGCGGCGATTTCGGTCTTCGGGTCCATGGAACTCAAAGTATCATGAAACACTGATGACGCCGCCGGCGCGCCGCAACCTGCTGTCGTACGTCGAAGACCTGCCGCGTTTCGGTCCCCGCGAGGCGTTCCTCTGGAAGGACGGCGCCCGCTGGCGCTCCCGCACGTACGACGAGCTGCACCGGCGCGCTCTCGCGTGCTCGGAGGCGCTCGTGGCCGCCGGGCTGACGCCGGGCGATCCGGTCCTCCTCCAGGGGCCCGACTCGGCCGACTGGGTGGAGGCGCTCTTCGGGACGCTCCGTGCCGGCGGGGTCGCCGTCCCTCTCGATCCCGAGTCGCCCGACGACCTGCGCGCCCGGATCGCGGAGCGGGCGGGCGCGCGGCTCCTCGTCTCTCCGGCCCACGTCGCGCCGCCCCCGGGAGTCGCGCGGATCGCCACGGGGTCGTGGGGTGCCGGGGGCGGCGCCGCTCCCTCCGGTCCGTCCCGGCCCGCCCCGGACCCCGGACCCGACGACCGCGCGTTCGTCATGTTCACGTCGGGCACGACCGGCGATCCTCGCGGCGTGATCCTGACGCACGGCAATCTGGCCAGCGACTTCGCCCCGATCGAGCGCGCCTACCTCAAATGGGCGCCGCTCATCCGGCCGATCGGCGCGCTGCGCCTTCTCTCCACCCTCCCCCTGTCCCACATGTTCGGCCAGGCGATGAACGTGTTCCTCGGCCTGGGCATGGGGCTCACCGTCGTGCTGGTCCCCCCGCGGCCCCTCGAGGTGATCGAGGCGTCGCGCCGCTTCCGCACCTGGGGGCTCTTCACCGTGCCACGGCTCCTCGACCTCCTGGGGGCCGAGGTGCGGCGCGCGCTCGCCGCATCCGGCCGGCTCGACCGGTGCCTGGCGCGCCAGCGGCGCTTCGCCTCCTGGCCCTTCTATCTCCAGGCCCCGCTCCTCTGGCCGATCCAGCGGGTGCTCGGCTGGCGGTTCCGGCTCATCGTCTCGGGAGGGGCCAGGCTTCCCGAAGACGTGGACCTGTTCTGGCGCCGCAGCGGCTACCTGGTGGTGCAGGGATACGGCCTGACCGAGACCGCCCCGATCATCTCGGTCTCGAGCCCGTTCGACCGGAACGCCGGCAGCGTCGGCCGTCCGCTCGCGGTGCAGGAGGTGAAGCTCGGACCGGGCGGCGAGATCCTGGTGCGCGGTCCGAACGTCACGCCCGGCTACCTCGGGGCGGACCGGGAGGCGGACGGCGAGGGGTGGCTCAAGACCGGCGACGTCGGAGAGTTCGACGCGCGCGGCCACCTGTCGATCCGCGGCCGGCTGAAGGAGGTCATCGTCACGTCCGAGGGGGAGAACGTGCATCCCGGCGACGTCGAGTCCGCGTTCGCCGGGGCGCCGGGCGTGCGCGGCGTGGCGGTCCTCGGCCTGCCGCTGCCGCGCGGCGAGCGCGTGCATGCGGCGCTCCTGATGGATCGCGGCGCCGACCCGACGCAGGCGATCGCCCGCGCCAACGAGCGGCTGCTCCCGAAGCAGCGCGTCCGCGGCCATACCGTCTGGCCGGAGGACGATTTCCCGCGCACGGCCACCGGCAAGATCCGCAAGGGGGTCGTGCGCGATCGCGTCCTGGCCCTCGAGCGCGACGGCGCGGCCCCGGCGGGCGCCCCCGGCTCGGGCGCCGCGGCGGGGTCCTCCGCCGTGCGGCGCCTGCTCGCCTCGCTGGCCCGCGTCGGGCCCGATACGCTGCGGGACGATACGCGCCTGGTCGAGGGACTCGGCTTCGCCAGCCTCGACCTGGTGGAGCTGGCGGCCGCCTTCGAGGAGGAATTCGGCGCGCGCCTCCCCGAGGGGCGCCGGGGGGAGGCGACCGTCGGCGACCTCGAGCGGCTTGCTGCCCTGGCCACGTCCGCCGGCGGCGGGCCGGGAGCAGGGGCGGGCGCGCGCCCATCGGAAGGGCCGCCGGCGCCGGGCGGCCCGCCCGCCGCGGCTCCCGTTGCGCCGGACGACCTGGTCCTCGAGGGGCGCGGCTCGTTGCCCGTGCCGCGCTGGACGCGCCTCTGGCCGGTGCGCCTGGCCCGCCGCGCGATCGAGGAGTGCCTGATGGTCCACTTCGTCCGGCTCTACGCGCGGCCCCGGGTCGAGGGCCTCGAGCACCTGCGCGCGGCGGCCCCGCCCTACCTGTTCGTCGCGAACCACCGGAGCTACATGGACACCGGCCTGTTCAAGGCGATCCTCCCCCGGGGGCTGCGCGGGCGGATCGCTCCCGGCATGACGACGCGCTACCACCGTGTGTTCTACGGCGAGGCGGACGGCGGCCCCGCCCGCCGAGCGAAGGAATGGTTCCAGGTGCGCCTGGTCGAGTTCTTCTTCAACGCCTGGCCGCTGCCGGAGACGGCCGGGCTGCGCGCCGGCCTGGCGTATGCCGGCGAGCTGATGGACGCCGGCTTCTCGATCCTGATCTTTCCCGAAGGCCGGCACGTCCCGGGGCCCGACATGGAAGCGTTCCGCAAGGGGATCGGGATCTTCGCCCGCGAATTGCGCGCTCCGATCGTCCCGGCGTTCCTCGAAGGGACGGCGCAGGTGCTGCCCGACGGGCGCTACTGGCCGCGCTTCGGCAGGACGCGGCTGATCCTCGGCCCGCCCTTCACGATCGATCCCGGGGCGGACGCCTCCGACGCCACGCGGCGGATCGAGGCCGCGGTGCGCGGGCTGCGCCCACATTCCTGACGGGAATTTTTTCCAGAAAAATCCTGAAAAACTGGGCGCCGGCACTTGACTCTGCTAGTCTGCTTGCGTCTAGCACAATCCGGCTCGAGCGGCTCGTTCCCCTTTCTTTCTTTAGGAGGGCTCATGGAAACGATGCGAAAGTCAGCATCCGTCCTGTTGCTGATCATGGCCGCGGTCGCCGTGGCGTCCATGGCGTGCACGCAGGACCTCAAGTTCTCGAAGGCGGTTCCCAAGACGCCCGAGGAGCTCCTGGCCGAGCTCAAGACCCACCAGGAGAAGATCGACGCGGCGACCGACGCGACGATGAAGCGGATCGATGAGTTCAACCAGACGCGCAAGGCGGGCGAGCGGACCATCCACTTCAGCGAGATCTACGGGCAGGAATTCACCGACGCCCAGCGCGACGTGCTGAACCAGATGATCGCGCAGGAGAAGGACGTCTCCTACAAGTCCCTCCTCGAGCACATCGTCGCCGATCGGAACGAGCTCCAGGCGCTCCAGGAAAAGGTCATGCACCTCGAGCAGGCCCTGCCGGACAAGTTCGTCGTGGTCAAGAAGGGGGACCGGCACAAGGACCTGGCGATGAACTACCTGGTCAACGAGATGCAGCTGCCTCCCGAGAAGGCGAAGACGCTTCTCGCCGAGGCCGACCAGACCGACGAGCTGGTGCCCGGGAACAAGGTCTGGTTCGCCTACGACCCGAAGGATGACGCGTTTCGCACGTACGTCACCCGGGGCGAGGCCAAGCAGCTGCCCTATGCTCTGCGGCGCGCCAACCAGCGCAACCTGATCGGCGAGCGGGACACGGCACGCTCCGAAAGGGACGTCGCGCAGGCCGAGGTGGGCAGCCTCCAGCAGGTCAAGGCGGGGCTGGAGTCGGACATCTCGATGCTGCAGGCGAACAAGGCGTCGCTCGAGGACAGCGTCTCGCGTCTGTCGAGCGATCTCTCGTTCCGGCAGAACAGCCTGTTCTACCATGCCGCCAACGAGCGCTCGCTCAAGGACCAGGGCGTCCTCTCGTCGGTGCTGAAGCGGGTCTAGGACGTCAAGCCGCTGCAGTACGAGGCGTCGCTCGACCTGAGGCAGGGGACGACGATCAACCTCGAGCCACGCCTGTTCGGGCTCGAGAGCATCGGCCGGATCCGGCTGCTGCCGCCGATCTTCCAGGAAGGCCGCGACTACACGGTCGAGACCTCGGAAGCGACCGGCACGGCCAAGGTCACGATCCTGGATCCCGAGCTCTTCAAGGGGAAGGAAGTCCTGGTCTCGGTCGGCGGGTAAGCGCTTTTCGGGGAGCCCGCCC
>DATNEZ010000046.1:0-5625 GCA_035606645.1 Binatia bacterium | reverse complement strand
TGCGTACTATACGACGGCGATCCGGACCCCGCAACCGTTCAGCTCGGCGAACTCTCTTCCCGTACGAGCACCGGCCGGCCGAGGTGCTCCTCCTCGATCATCCGATGGATCCCGATGAGGATTCCTCCCAGCAGGGCGCAGAGAAACCCGTTGGAGGCTATCTGGAGATTGAAATCGACGACGGAGTGGAGCGCCAGGCTCATGAGGGCGACCGCGATCCCGATGCGCAGGATGTCGAGCGAGTGGCCGCGGCCCGTCAGGGCGGGCCACCAGTACCGCCGCGCGAACAGGGCTGCGCACGCGATCAGGATCAGGGTGCCGACGACACCGGTCTCCCACAGAAACTGCAGGTAGTCGTTGTGCGCCTTGTCCCAACGCGTCGACGCGCCCGGCGGAATGCGTGGCGCGAAGCCCTCCTCGAAAGCCCCCAGGCCGGCTCCGACCCACACGAACCCCGGCAGGTTCCTGACCACGGCTTCCCACACGATGAGGCGCGTCCTGAAGGACGCCTCGCTCGGCAGCTCGGAGGAAGAGCGGATCTTGTCGGAGATCACGTCCGCCCCGATCCAGCAGACGAGAATCACCACCACGGCCAGGAGGGCGCCGGCGGCCGACCAGGCGAGGACGCGGGAGGCGAATCGATGCCGGATGACCATGAACAGGATCAGACCGCTGATACCGGTCGACAGGATTCCGCCCCTCGATGTGGAAAACACCAGGCCCACGATCAGGATGATCGCCGCGAACATCGCGAGCCCCCCCTGGCCCCAATGCTCCAGGTGCGCCGCCGATCCGCGCCAGCCATCGGAGAAGGGCGCTGGAGATGACGGTGGAGAATGCCCTTCGGACCTCCGCAGGGCCACGAGGTAGAACGCGAGGCTGATGGCAACGGGGATCACCATCTCGACGTACCCCGCGAAATGATTGTGATTGACGAACGGGCCGAACGGCGACGACGGCGGCACCTTGCGAATCCAGTAGATCTTTCCGTTCCATGCCAGGTACTGGACCAGGCCCTCCACCGCGACCAGGAATCCCACGGTCGTCACGGTGATGATCAGAAAGACGGCCCGCTCTCTCCGGTCGACCCAGAACGCGACCAGAAAGAACAGTGCGACCAGGCTGGCCGCCAGACGCCATCGCTTCCAGGTCTCCCCTGGCCGCAGGCTGATGGGGCGGTCCACCGGAATGGTGGGGTTGAGCACCGGATCCGACTGAATCTCCTCGACCGGACCGATCCGCTGCGCGTCGCTCAGCGATGTGGCATCGATCGGGGTGTACATCCTGGCCGATTCCGGGGACAGGACTCGAAGCCAGGCCATCGGCATGGGGAGGGTCTGGGCCGCGCACAGACCCAGGAACAGGACAGCCGGAATTTCGATTCCGGTCAGGCCGCGGCGGGCTCGCGCCGGCGACGCACCCGTCCACATCCGCGCGAAAAGGTAGACGAGGGCCAGAGTGACGAGCCCCCATTCCATGATCGCCAGAGACCAGTCTTCGACGGTTCCAAAGGCGAGCGGAGTGAACGCGATCAATACAGCAAGACCCCACTTCACGATCCCGTCGCACGCCCGCTCCACCATCACCCCAACCTCCTCAAAGCCGTGATGACCGCTCCGCCGACAAACGCGCCACGACCTCCTTGACACGCTGCACGGAATCGCGGTGGCAGACGAGCATTGTATCGCCAGAGCGCACGGCCACGATGTCCCTGAGGCCGATCAGGACCGACAGTCCACCCGGGTTCCACGCCATGGAGCGCATGGAATCGATGCGCAGGCACCGCCCGGCGGCCGTCGTGCCGAGGAGGAGCCCTCCAGGCAGATCGGCCACGGCCGCCCATGTCCCGACATCCGACCACCGGAAGGAGGCCGGGACCACGAGCACGGAACGGGATCGCTCGAGCACCGCCCGGTCAATCGGCACATCCGGCACCCTCATGAGAACCTTTCGCGGCACCCTCCATCGCGACCGGCGCGAACGCCTCGCCCACGCCTCGAGAGGCGCCAGGATCTCCGGGCTATGCCGGCGCAACGCGGCGAGGATCGAGCTCGCTTTCCAGACGAACATTCCACTGTTCCAGAGCACCCTGCGCGAGCGAAGCAGACGCGCGGCGGTACGGGCCGGTGGTTTTTCGAGGAAGCGCGTCACCCGGCGCACCCCCGACGCCCCGGGCAGGGCATCGAAGCGGATGTAGCCCATCCCGGTGTCGGGAGAGCGGGGGGGAATCCCTATCGTCAGGAGAGCCTGGCCCCGGCGCCGGACCGCATCCTCCGCGCGCTTCAGCGTGGCCGTGAACCCCGAAATCGGCTCGACCCAATGATCGGAGGGCAGAACCACCATGACGGCGTCGCCATGTCGCCGCACGATCCAAAGCGCCGCCAGGGCAATCGAGCCGGCGGTATTCCGTCCCACATCTTCGAGGATGAGGTGGTCCTGGCGGAGGCGAGGGGCCTGCCGGCGAATGATGGCGGCGTGCGTGGAGCCGGCCACCACGAGAACGTTGGATTGTCGAGCCAGACCGGTCGCACGCCGGTAGGTCCCTTGAAACAGGCTCGCGTCACCGAACATGGGCAGGAACTGCTTGGGCCGGGAGCGGCGGGCCAGGGGCCACAGGCGCGTTCCGGTCCCCCCTGCGAGCAGGACGGCCACCAGCGGCAGGCGCGTGTCAGTCAAAGAAGCGGTACCTGATGATGCACGCGATGGCCGTGAAGCCATCCTTCCAGGTGATCTTCTTGCCGGCTTCGTATCCGCGGCCATGATAGGAAATCGGCACTTCGTAGATCCGGCAACCGAGGCGCGCGACCTTCGCCGTGAATTCGGGCTCGAAGCCGAACCGGTTCGATCGGAAGACCATGCGCTGGAGCAGGCCGGCGCGAAAGATCTTGTAGCAGGTCTCCATGTCGGAAAGATTCAGGTTGGTGAACATGTTGGACAGGGTGGTCAGGAAGCGGTTGCCCACGTAGTGCCAGAAGAAGAGCACCCGGTGGTTCCCGCCGTTGAACCGGGAGCCGTACACGACATCGGCCTTGTTCTCGAGAATCGGCTTCAGGAGCCGGGGGAATTCCTCGGGGTCGTACTCGAGGTCCGCATCCTGGACCACGACGACGTCACCGGTGACCCTGGCGAATCCCGTCCGCAGGGCCGCCCCCTTTCCGCTGTTTTTTTCGTGGAGCACGACCACGATCTCCGGCCCCAGCCCGCCCCGCAGAATCTCCCTGGTGCCGTCCGTGGAGCCGTCGTCCACGACGATGATCTCCTTCTCCAGGGAGACCGCCTGCACCCGCCGGACCAGATCGCGAATCGTGGCGGCTTCGTTGTAGACCGGGATGACCACGGAGAGCTTCACTTCCGGAACCACTCGACGGTGCGACGCAGGCCCTCCTCCAGCCCCACCTCGGGGGTATAACCGAGGTGGCGGCGGGCCTCCTCGATGCTCGCGAGCGAATGCTTCACGTCACCCGGGCGCGGCGGCGCGTGGGTCGGGCGTACGGCGGACCCCGTGAGGCGACCGAGTATCTGCAGCAGGTCGAGGAGCGTGGCGCTCTCACCGCAGGCGACGTTGTAGGCGCGGCCGGCCGCGGACGACGGAGCGTGGCAGGCCCTCAGGTTCGCATGCACCGCGTTGTCGATGTAGGTGAAATCCCGCGATTGCAGTCCGTCGCCGTAGATGACCGGCGCGTGTCCCGAAATGGCGGCCTGCACGAAGTTCGGCACCACGGCGGCGTACTGGGACGTCGGATCCTGACGCGGCCCGAACACGTTGAAGTACCGCAGGGATACGGTCTCCACGCCGTACAGAGCGTGGAAAATCCGGCAGTAGTATTCCGCTGCCAGCTTGCTCACGGCGTACGGCGACAGGGGCGACGGGGTCATCGTCTCCACCTTGGGGAGCTCGGGCGTGTCGCCATAGGCGCTCGACGAGGACGCGTAGACGAAGCGCCGGACCCCCGCCTCGCGCGCCGCCAGCAGGAGGTTGAGAGTGCCCGTGGCGTTGACGCTGTGGCTGGCCATCGGGTCCTCGACGGAACGCTGCACGGAGGGAAGCGCCGCCTGGTGCAGCACGTGCGTCACACCGCTCATGGCGCGGCGAACGGTCGCGGCGTCGCGGATGTCCCCCTCGACGATCTGCGGAGGGCGCGCGCCGGGCCCGCAGGCCCTGAGCGCCGCGTCGAGGTTCTGCCGTCGGCCCGTGGACATGTCATCCAGCACGATCACGTTCTCGCCCCCTCGCAGGAGCGCCTCGACGATGTTGGAGCCGATGAAGCCGGCGCCTCCTGTCACGAGATACGTGAATGCCTGGCTGGTCATCGCCCCACGCTCGTGTAGCGGATTCCCAGAGCCTTCATCTGGACGGGCTCGTAGACGTTGCGGAGATCGACCACCACGGGGGACTTCAGGGCCTTCTTCATGCGATCCCAGTCCAGGCTGCGGAACTGGTTCCATTCCGTGGCGATCACCAGGGCATCGCAGCCTTTGGCCGCGTCGTAGGCGTCCTCGGCGTATTCGATCTCGGGAAGCGCCTGGCGGGCCTCCGGCATCGCCACCGGGTCGAACGCCCGGACGCGCGCCCCACGCTTCAGAAGGTCGCGGATGATACGGATGGCCGGCGAGTCCCGCGTATCGCTGGTGTTGGGCTTGAACGACAGCCCCAGGCACGCGATGACCCTGCCCTTCAATGTGCCGACCGCGGTCGCGATCTTCTCGACCATGCGCCCGACCTGATTCTCGTTCGCCTCGATGACCGCCTCGATGACGCGCGCCGGCACGTCGGCCTCCGCCGCCATCCGGGCCACCGCCAGAGTGTCCTTCGGGAAACAGGAGCCCCCGAAGCCCGGCCCGGGGTGCAGGAACTTCTTGCCGATCCGGTTGTCGAGCCCCATGCCGCGCACCACTTCGTGCACGTCCGCACCGACAGCCTCGCAGAGGTTGGCGATCTCGTTGATGAAGGAGATCTTGGTCGCCAGGAAGGCGTTGCTGGCGTACTTCACCATTTCGGCGCTGACCACATTGGTGATGACGAAGGGGGTCTCGATCAGATACAGGGGATGGTAGAGCTCCTTCAGGATGGCGATGGCCCGCTCGTCCTCCGCCCCGAGGACCACGCGGTTGGGACGCATGAAGTCCTCGATGGCGGCCCCTTCGCGCAGGAACTCCGGGTTGCTCACGACACTGAACGGCACGTGTCCGGCCTGGTTCTCCCCGATGAGCTTGCGGATCATCGCACCCGTCCCCATCGGGACCGTGCTCTTGGTCACGATCACCTTGTAGTCGTTGAGATGGCGCGCCACGCCGAGCGCCACCTCCTTCACGAAGCTCAAGTCGGCCTTGCCGCCCTCTCCGGGCGGCGTGCCCACGGCGATCAGGATGACCAGCGACTTCTCGATCGCCGTCTTCATGTCGGTCGAGAAGGACAGCCGGCCCTCGTTCATGTTGCGCCGGACCATCTCCTCCAGGCCCGGCTCGAAAAAAGGCACCTGACCCTTCTGCAGCAGCGCGATCTTGGCGCCGTCCTTGTCGACCGCCATGACGCTGACGCCGAACTCCGCGAAGCACGCGGCCGTGACCAGGCCCACGTAGCCCGTTCCCACCACGGCGATGTTCATGCGCGCACCCGCATGCCCC
>DATNEZ010000040.1:0-2357 GCA_035606645.1 Binatia bacterium | reverse complement strand
CCTGCAGAACGAGAACAGCACGCTGATCGCCAACCCCGGCGTGTTCTTCGTCGTCCCGGGACGGAAATTCACGTTCAATGCGGACAGCTACGGCGTTCGCTTCCTGATCAACCCGCGCAACGTGAAGCGGCGCTTCAAGCCGTACGCCGTGTTCGGATACGGCATGACGAAGTACAGCGAGGACCCCGCGTTCGGGCCCGGCGAGAAGGGGGACCTGAGCGGCCGGATGATCACGATCGGCGGGGGCGTTCGCATGCGCCTGTTCCCGCACCTGGCCCTGCGGACCGAGTTCACCACCGAGTACGAGCCGACCAACATCTACCACAGCGAGAGCCTGAACCTGGGGCTGACCTGGGTGTGGGGCGGTGGCGGAGGCGCCGGCGGCTCGGCCGACGGCGACGGCGACGGCGTCGTGGACCTGAACGACCGCTGCCCCGACACCCCGAAGGGGGCCCTGGTCGACTCGCACAACGGCTGCCCGTGGGACCTCGACCAGGACGGCATCATGGAGGGTATCGACAAGTGCGCCGAGACGCCCCGCGGCTGGCCGGTCGACCCGAGCGGCTGCCCGCTCGACACCGACGGGGACGGCGTCCCCGACGGCAGCGACACGTGCGCCGACACGCCCAAGGGGGCCATCGCCAACGTCGAAGGCTGCCCGACGGACGCCGACGGCGACTCGGTCTGGGACGGCCTCGACAAGTGCCCCGACACGCCGAAGGGCGCTGTGGTCGATCCGATGGACAGCCCGACCGCGGGCTGCCCGCACGACGCCGACAACGACGGCGTCTTCGACGGCGTGGACGGCTGTCCCCTCACGCCGGCCGGGGCGACCGTCGACGAGAAGGGCTGCCCGCACGACTCCGACGGCGACAAGGTGCTCGACGGCCTGGATCAGTGCCCCGACACGCCGAAGGGCCAGAAGATCGACAAGGAAGGCTGCCCGCGCCTCCGCCTGGACAAGCCGGAGCCGCAGGTCGTGCAGAACGTCAAGTTCGTGGAGGGGATCGAGCTGTGGCCCGGCACGGACGCGTGGCTGCAGCTGCTGATCGACGCGATGCAATACTGGTCCGACGTTTCGGTCGAGATCGGCGTCTACACCGACAACAAGGGAAGCGCCACCGCCAACCGGAACATCTCGCAGCGCCGGGCCGAGGTCGTCAGGGGCTGGCTCGCGCAGCACGGCATCGACGCCAAGCGCATCGCCATCAAGGGCTACGGCGCGGTGAACTTCATCGCGGAAAACGACACCGAGGAAGGACGCGAGAAGAACCGCCGGGTCGAGGTGAAACGGGTGACCGGCGATCTGCGCAAGCACCCGAAGCCGGTCGTCGAGGAGCCCGCGGCCGAGCCGGCACCGGCTGCGTCCCCGGCCCCGTCGACCGCGGCTCCCGAGGCGCTCGCCCCGTCGGCCCCCGAGAAGGCCCCCGAACCGGCCCCGGAGCCGGCCCCAGCGCCTTCGCCCGAGGCTCCCGCGCCGGGATCTCCTGCGCCCGAAGCGCCGGCGCCGTCCCCCTCGCCGGAGCCGCCGGCGCCTTCGCCGTCGCCCACGCCGGCCCCCGGGGCGGCGTTCTTCTAGATTGTCCGGGTAGTCCCGCCGCTCAAGGTTGGATCAGGTCGCCGCGCAGCACGCCCAGGGCGCACCGGTCCGGATCGAGGTAGCGCCAGACGGCGTCGTGCACGTCGTCGTAGCCGACTCCCGCGATGCGCTCCGGGTACGCCAGGACGGCTTCCATGCCGAGGCCCCGCACTTCGGCGTCGGAGTAGCGGTAGGCGCGCTGAGAGTTCCCCTGCAAGGCGATCAGGTGGGTGCCGCGCACGTAGCGGATCGCCCTGTCGATCTCCTCGCGGCGCGCCCCCTCGTGGCGGACGCGGGCGATCTCCTGGAACAGGACGCGCCGGGCCTCGGCCTCGTTCTTCGGCGACGTGGCCAGGTAGACCGCGAACGCCCCGCCCGCCACCTTGTGGTAGTTGAAGGCGTGCACGGCGTACGCCAGCCCGCGCTTGCCCCGCACCTCCTCGAAGAAGCGGCCGCCGAGCCCCGACGTGACCGCCTGGACGACGTCGAGGGAGAACCGCTCGGGCGTCTGCAGGCCGGGCGTCGGGAAGCCGATCACCTGCGCGGTCTGCTGGCGGCGGCGCGTCTCGACCACCTCGGACGCACCCCAGGCGACGAGCTGTCCCGGGTCCCGCTCGCCGTGTCCCTCCTGGGTCCAGTCGGCGATCGACGAGTCGACCATGTCGACCGCCTCCGCCTCCTCCAGGTCGCCGACCATCGCCACGACCATGGTCGCGGGACGCACCATGGCGCGGTGCCAGCGCACCAGGTTCTCGCGCTTCATCGACTGGACCGGCAC
>DATNEZ010000025.1:0-2946 GCA_035606645.1 Binatia bacterium | reverse complement strand
CTTCGCTTGCCGTGGTTCATGTCCGCCTTCCTGTCGCCGCGGCGACCAGGCTCCCGGCCACGCTGCGCCGCGCGAGCACGCCGGCGTGCAGCGCCAGGCCCAGGTAGATGCATCCGCCGATCAGGAGCGTGGCCCGCAGATCGATGGCGTTCAGGGCGCCGCACAGGATGGGCGCGAGGGCCCCGCCCAGCATCGCCGTGCTCGACAGGATGCCGTACCCGAGGGCGCGCGACGCCCGCGGGATGAGACTGCCGCCGAGAGTGTATCCGAGCGTCATCGCCCCCCCGACCGCCAGCCCGAGCAGGATGCGCAGGATCGCGAACGAGGTGATCGAGCGGCAGAACGCCATCGGCACGATCAGGATGGACGATGCCGCCAGGCTGAGACGCAGGAGCCCCGCGGGGGCGGCGCGGCCGGCCCTGCGGCCCAGCAGGAACGCCGACGCGGCGCTCGCCAGGGCGCCGGCCGAGACGACCACCCCCGTGACCGCCTCCGCCCCCTGACGGCCCCCCTCGAGCGCCGGGACGATGAGGGGGACGACCAGGAACAGCGACCGGTCGACCAGGTTGATCAGGAACAGCTGGGGCAGCAGGTGCACGAAGAGCGGCAGCGCCAGGATGCGGCGGAACCCGAGCGGGGCGGGGGAGGCCGCCTCCAGGGCCGGCGTCCCGGACACGACGGCGCGCACGCCGGCGGAGACCGGTCCCTCCTGCTGGACCACGATCGACTCCGGCTCCGCGGGGTCGGTCCCCGGGCCGGTGTCGCGATAGAGCGCCAGCACGAAGAAGAAGCCGACCGAGCACAGGGCGCAGGTGACCAGGAAGGCCTTCTGCACGCCGATGGAGTCGGCCAGGACCCCCCCGATGAGCGGCCCCGCGGCGGTGCTGACGATCTGCGTCGCCTGCAGCAACCCGACCGCCCGGCCGATGCGGTCCCCCGGGCATCCGTGGGTCATGAGCGCAACCGACATGGTGCCGAACCCGGAGAACAGCCCCAGGAAGATCCGCAGCCCGAGCATCTGCCAGATGTTGGTCACGAAGAACATCAGGCCCCAGTGGATGGCAATCGCCAGCAGGATCCGCTGCACCATGATCTTCATGCCGACGCGGACGGCCAGGCGGGCCCAGAGCGGGCCGAGGATCGCCGCCAGGAGCGGCGTCACGGTCAGGAGGACTCCGGACCACAGGGCGACCTGCCGCACGCCGTGGATGCCGAGCGTCTCGATGTAGAACGGCAGGAACGGAGTGACCAGCGTGAAGCCGAGGAACACCAGCGCGGCCGCGACGGTCACGGCCACCTGGTTGCGACGCCACGGTTCGCGCGGCAGAAGCGTTCCCGCCCGGGCGGGGTTCGAGTGCGTGTCGGTCAACGGGCTCCCTGGACGGCGCATCGTAGTACACGGGGCTCTGCGGCGGCAACCCGCGTATCCGGACCTCCGGTGCGAAGCGCCCCCCGCGTTGCGGTCGCGGGGCACGGGTCCGGCGTCGCTGCGCGACGCCTCCCCTCGCTCTTCGCCTCGCGCCGCCCGCCGCGCGGAAGCGCGCGCGGCGGGGCCCCGGCGCGAGGTCTCAGACGGCCCCGCGACCGCAACGCGGGGGGCGCTTCGCGCCGGCCACCCAGCACACACCTTGTCGGTTCAAATGCCCTAGAATGGACGCGCTTGGGGGAACTGCGATGCCGACTTCATCTGGACCTGGAGCTGCCGGAAAGCTGGGGCACGGGTATGTCCCGCTCGTGGAAGTGCGGCGGGGGGGGACGGTGGAGTCGGTCCACTTCGGGGCGATCGCGGTCATGGACGCGGGGGGGCGGGCGATCGCCTCGGTCGGGGATCCGGAGATACCGGTCGTCCTGCGCTCGACGGCCAAGCCGGTGCAGGTGCTGCCGCTGCTCGACTCGGGCGGGGCGGATCACTTTGGGTTCAGCGAAGCCGAAATCGCCGTGATGATCGGGTCGCACGGGGGGGAGCCGTTCCACGTCGAGGCGGTCCGCTCGATCCTGAAGAAGGCCGGGCTGGACGAGATGGTGCTGCAGTGCGGGGCCCACGCGCCGACCCACAGGCCGGCAGCCCTCGAATTGCGCCGGCTGACGGAGGAGCCTTCGGCGCTGCACAACAACTGCTCCGGGAAGCACGCGGGGATGCTGGCCCTGGCCATCCATCTGGGGGCCCCGCCGGCGACCTACCTCGAGCCCGGGCATCCCGTCCAGGCGCGCATCCGGGCGCGTCTCGAGGGGCTGGCCGGGATGGCGCCGGGGACGGTGGCCACGGCGATCGACGGCTGTTCCGCCCCCACCTTTACCCTGTCGCTCGGCAGGCTGGCCCTGCTCTACGCCCGGCTGGCGGCGGGAACGGGAGGGAATGGGGCGCCGGACGCCGTCCTGCACCGCGCCGTGGCGGCAATGCGCCTCCATCCGGAGATGATCGCCGGGACCGATCGCCTGTGCACCGAGCTGATGCACCGGGGCCGGGGGGGGCTGGTCGCCAAGATCGGGGCGGAGGGGATGTACGGCCTCGCCTTCACGCGGGAGGGGCGGGCCCTGGGGATCGCCCTCAAGATCGCCGACGGTGACGGGCAGCGGGCCCGGTTCAGCGCCGCGCTGGCGGCGCTGTCGCAGCTCGGGGCCCTCACCGTGGCGGACGCGGCCGAGCTCGGAGACCGGTTCGTGGGGGAGCTGCGCAACCACCGGGGCCTGAAAGTCGGGGAGGTGGCCCCCACCTTTCAACTCGCCGGATGAATGCTATAATTGCTGCTTCCGCCACAGGCCCGAACGCGCAAGGCTTCCGTCGGCGAGCGAGGTGCTGCCCATGAAAGGCACGGTCGAGGTGGACGATACCAACTTCGAGAACGAGGTCCTGCAGTCCTCCCTGCCGGTGCTCCTCGACTTCTCGGCGGAGTGGTGCGCGCCGTGCAAGAGGCTGGCGCCCGTTGTCGAGGCGATCGCCGGGGA
>DATNEZ010000635.1:0-3825 GCA_035606645.1 Binatia bacterium | reverse complement strand
TGTGACCACCCTCGAGGCGACGCCCGCGATGTGGGACGCGCCGCTCCTGCCCGAGGAGGAGGCCTGCCTGTCGCCGCGGGCGGTGGCCAAGAGGCGGCGGGAGTTCGCCGCCGGGCGTGCTTGCGCCCGCGCCGCGCTGGCGCGGCTCGGGGTCGTCGATTTTCCGCTGCGCTCCGGCTCCGATCGAACCCCCATCTGGCCGTCGGACATCGTCGGCAGCCTGTCGCACTGCCCCGACTTCTGCGGCGTGGCCGTGACGCAGCGTGGCGCGATCGCCGGACTCGGGCTGGACGTCGAGCGCGCCCGGCCGCTTCAGGACAGGGTCGCGGCGATGATCTGCACCGAAGCCGAGCGCGAGCGCCTGACGCGCCTTCCCGATCTGCCCGGCCCGCTCTGGGCCATGGTCCTCTTCTGCGCCAAGGAGGGGGTCTACAAGTGCTTCTACCCCCTGGCGCGGATGCATCTCGATTTCCACGACGTGGAGATCGATCTCGACCCGGGCGCCGGCTCGTTCACCGCCCGGGTGATCCGGGCGCGAGGGGCGGCGGGTGCGGCGGCGGGCGTAGCGGCCGAGCCGCCGGTCCGGGTGATGCACGGCCGCTTCGCCTGGAACGACGCGCACGTGTTCGCGGGCGTGACGTTGACTGCTGCCGAGCTCGCCACTCCTCGCGGTGGCGGGTCCGCGCGTCCCGGATCGTAGAGTCGCGCGGTGCGCTGGCCTGTCGCCCTGGGCCTGGCCGGGATCCTTGCCGTCCAGGTGGCGCGGATCGCGGCGGCCGCCGAAGCCGGGGCGGCCGATGCAGCGGCGGCCGCCGAGAGCGCCCCCGCGCCGCGCCGGACCGTCCGCCAAGCGCTCCGCACGTTCGCCTCCGACGGGCGGTACGTCTTCACCTTTCCGGCCCGCACCTCCGCGAAGGGCGCGTGGCTCACGGCCGGCGTCGCCGCCGCGACCGCCCTGACCATGAACCGCGACCAGGAGATCCGCGCCGAAGTCCTCGAGGCCCGGGGAAGGACGAGCCGCCGCGTCTCGACGAAGTTCGAGCCGCTCGGCCGGCATCAGGTTGAAGTGGCGGCGCTGGGGACGTTCTACCTCGCCGCCCGCGGCGCCAGGAACGAGCGCGCCGTCTCGACCGCCGCCACCGCGTTCGAGTCGTACCTCTGGGCGGCGATCACGACCAGCGCGACCAAGGCGGCCTTCGGCCGGGAGAGGCCCGGAGGCGGGACGGGGGAGGGGAGGTTCTTCGCCGGGGACAGCATCTTCCCTTCCGGGCACACGGCACGCTCGTTCGCCATCGCGGCGGTCCTCGCGGATCGGCACGGGCCCAAGGCCGCGTGGGTCGCCTATCCGCTGGCGGCGCTCGTCGGGCTGTCCACGATCGAGCAGGACCGGCACTGGGCGTCGGACGTCGCCGCGGGGGCCGGGCTCGGTCTGGCGATCGGCAAGGGGATCGCGGCGCGCCATCCTGCGGCGCCGCGCGGCCCGTTCCGGACGGCCTGGCAGGTGATCCCAGTGCAAGGAGGCGCGTTGGTGCGAATCATGTGGTGTTATCCCTGAGACTCATTTCGTCCCCGCTTTGCGATCCGGATGAGCGAGTCGACCAGGCTGGCACCATGCATCCGGGGCAGCCAACCGTGCCCGCCGCACTTTCGGCCCCAGCTGATGCTCCCGATTCGTCCGACCATGTCGAATTGATCACCGGCATGAAGCCGGGTATCTGCGATGAGTGCTGGTCCAGGGAACTTGCTGAGCGGCGTGGAGTCGTGAATGAGCACGAAACCGCCATGCTTGACCCGAGGAGACCATGTATCGAAGTCCTGGCTGACACTCTGCAGATCGTGGGCTCCGTCGATGAAGACCGCCGACAACTGCCCGTTCAGGCCTTCGGAAATGTCCTGAGCATGGGCTACGCGCACGTCGACGACAGGCTCGAAACCCAGCCGCTTCAGGTTCGAGCGGAGCTCCGCCTCCGTCCCATAAAGATGGGGATCTATGGCAATGACCTTGGCCGATCGGCCGGAAGCGCGAACTCCCGAGGCAAGGCAGCAGGTCGAGAGACCGCGCATCGACCCGATCTCCACGATCGGTTCGCCCGCCGAGGCAAAACGCCCGATCTGATAAAGGAAGGCGCCCTCATGAGGGAAGAGGTACCCGTCGACTGACCACATCACGCCGCAGAGGCGGGTCCCGCCGGGGAACAGCAGCGCGATCGCTGAATCCGCAAGTCGTCGCGGCACGGATCTGAGTCTCACCTAGGTCCGCGCCCCGAGAAGCCCCTCCACCTCCGCCACCTGCTCGCCGGCGCCGGACACCAGGATGGTGTCCTTCTCCTGCAGGACGAACCAGGCCTCGGGGGAGGGGATGACGCGGCCGTCGCGCATGACGGCGAGGATCAGGGCGCCGGTGGCTTCGCGCACGCCGGCGTCGCGCAGGGTCTTGCCGGCCAGCGGCGAACCGGGGGGGATCTCCAGGAACTCGACGCGCAGCGTGTCGAGGCTGCGGCGCACGTCCCCCAGGGGAAGCGGCTCGAAGTCCTCGCGGCGGAATACCTCGTAGCGGCCGCCGCGCAACCGCCCGAGCTGGCGCTCGACCGCCTGCTTGGGAAAATTCAGCCGCCTCAGGACGCGCGCCAGGAACTCGATGCCGACCTCGAACGCCTCGTGCACGACCTCGTCGGCGCCGTCCCGGTACAGCTCGTCGTCCTCCAGCCCGCGGCGGCCGCGGGCCAGGATGTGGACGTCGGGATTGAGGCGCCGGGACATGCGGATGACGGCGCGGGCCAGGACGTGGTCGGGGAGGGTGACGACGAGCGTGCGGGCGGTCCCCACCCCGGCGCGCTTCAGCATCTCCTCGCTGCCGCAGTCGCCGTAGCGCACCGGGTGCCCGGCGCGCCGCGCCTGGCGCACCAGCGACGGATCGATCTCGAGCCCCACGAACGGCACCCTGTTGGTCATCAGGACCTCGCCGAGCGTCCGCCCCACGGTGCCGTAGCCCAGGATGACGAGGGCAGCCTGGGCCGGGACGGCGGGCCCGTCGTCCTGCTCCGGCAGCGGGTCCTTCTGGCCCCAGGCGGGCAGCAGGCCTTCGGTGGCGCGCGCCATGGCCGAGGCGATCGTGGAGGAGAGCCGGGTCGCGACCGGAGCCAGGATCATCGAGATGACCGAAGCGGCGATGGCGACCTGGTAGAAATCCCGCGAGATGAGCCCCTGCTGCACCCCCATCAGGGCGAGGATGAAGGAGAACTCGCCGATCTGCGCGAGATTGATCCCGACCTGCAGCGCGACCGGCAGCGGATAGCCGAAACCGCCGACGGCGGCCGCGGTGATCCCGGTCTTGGCGATCAGGATGATGGCCAGGACCACCACGACCGAGGGCCAGTTCGCCAGGGCGAACCCGGTGTCGAGCAGCATCCCCATGGCCACGAAGAAGAAGCCGGACAGGACCTCGCGGAACGGCGCCAGGTCGGCGGTCATCTGCTGCGCGTACTCGCTGCCTCCCAGGATCAGCCCGGCGAGAAACGCCCCGAGGGCGAACGACACGCCGAGCCCGTGGCTCAGCCACGCCATCCCGAAGCAGATGGTCAATGTCGAGAGAAGCAGCAGCTCGGGGCTGCGCGCCGAGGCGATCAGCTGCAACAGGCGCGGCATGACGTACTGGCTGAGGGCGAACGTCACGCCGAGCAGGAAGGCCGCGCGCCCCAGGGCCGCGGCCACGTCCCACGCCACCCCCGCGGGGGACCCGGCGCCGATCGGCAGGAGGATCATCATCGGCACGATGCTCAGGTCCTGCAGGATCAGGATGCCGGTGGTCAGGCGGCCCGGCAGCGT
>DATNEZ010000625.1:0-5998 GCA_035606645.1 Binatia bacterium | reverse complement strand
CCCCCGGGCGAGGCCGAAGTTGTCGGCCGGGTCGGCCGCCGCGGCCAGGGCATACGAGTCGGCGGCGGCCTGGAACTCCCCCTGCTCGGCGAGCGCCGCGCCCAGGACCGAGAGGATGGGGGCCGAGCGCGGAAAGAGGCGAAGGGCCCGGCGCGCCGCGGCTTCCGCCGGCTTGGCGCGCCCGGTGTGCAGGATCGCCAGCACCAGGTCGACGTGCGCCGCGATGCGCGAGGGATCGAGGTCGACCGCGCGCGTCAGCTCCTCCAGCGCCATGCCGGGGTTGCCGCCGATGACCTGGTAGGCCTCCCCCAGCGCCGAGGCGGGGAAGGCGGCGACCGCCTGGCGCAGCATGATGAGCGCCTCGTCGCCGCGCCCCGACCACCAGTGCAGCCTGGCCAGCAGGAGCCGCTCCTCGACCGTGCCGGGCCCCGCCGCGAGACCGGCCTGCACGCTGTCCCCGAGCGTCGACATGAATTTCGGATTGAGGAACAGGATGTCGGTGGCGATCTCGAGCGTCCAGGGGTCCGTCGGATCGCGGCGCAGGGCATGGTAGAGAGCGTCCGCCGCCCCGTCCCAGCGCCCCGCGGCCGCGAGCAGGAGCGCCCGGCCGCGCAGAACGCCGGCAGCCGCCGCGTCCGCCGCCGGCGGAGGCGCGGCCGCGGCGGCGCGCCCCAGGGCCTCCGCCCCCTGGCGCTCGAGGAACGAGACGTATCCCCGGGCGGCGGCCAGGTCGTCGGGCCGGGCTGCGACCAGCGCCCGCCATGCGGTCTCCTCGCCGGAGGCGTCGCTCCGGGCGAAGGCCAGGGCCGCGAGGTTGTAGAGGGCGGCCGCGTCCCCGGGCCTCGACTTCGAGAGCCGCTCGAATTCGCGCGCCGCCCGCGAGACCCCCTCGGGGCCCGAATCGCGAAGGGCCAGCGCCATGCCGAGCCGCGCCTCCGCATCGCCCGGATCGATCCGGAGGGCGCGGCGGAACGACTCGGCCGCCGAGGCCGCGTCCCCCGCCACCGACTGCAGGCGCCCGAGCTCGCGCAGGACCTGCGGGTCCTTCCTGTCCGAGGCGGTCTCGCGCAGGGCGGCGATCGCGGCCTTCAGCTCGCGCAGCTCCCGGCGCCGGAGGTCCGCCGGCTCGTCGTCCGGCCTGGCCGCGAGATAGCCGTCCCATGCGGCGATCGCGGCGGGCAGGTCGCCGCGATCCTCCGCCAGGCGCGCCCGGATGCCCATCGCCGGGGCGTCCCCGGGGCGCACCGCGAGAATCTCGTCGAGGAGCTTGTCGGCGTCCGCGAAGCGCTTCTGCCGCCGGCGCGTCTCGGCCAGGACCAGCAGGATGTCCGGGCGCGCCTCGGGACCGACCCGCCCCAGGGCGTCCTGAAGCAGCGCGGCCGCGGCCTCGTGGTCAAAGCGCGCCCTCAGGATCTGAGCCTTCCCGGCGTACGCTTCGTAGCGGGACGGGCTGAGCGCGAGAGCCGACTCGTATTCCGGCAGCGCCCGGGTCGCGTCCCCCGTGCGGCGCAGCGTGTCGGCCAGCAGCAGACGGATCTCGTACGTGTGCGGGGACAGATCGCGCGCCTGGCGGTAGGCGGCGATCGCCTCGCGCATCCGGCCGTCGCGCCGGGCCTGGTTCCCCCGCTGGATCAGGTCCTCCACACCCGCCGGCCCGGACCGCGCCTCGCCCGGGGACGGCGCCGCGGCCTGCGCCGGTGCGGTCAGGAGCGACGTGATCAGAAGCGTCGCGATCCCCGGCAGACGGCCGGGATGGCGGACGGCGCGGGCTCTCGACACGAGGTTCACGGGAGACCAAGCGTACGGCCGCAGGGCGCGTCTGTCAACGCCTTGCGCGAGCCACGCGCCCTCGTGTCCCGATCAGGCCGCCTGGGCGTCGCGCGCGATCTGCTGGAGGAGCGTCAGCACCATCTCGAGGCGGAACGGCTTGGAGAGGTAGGGGCAGCCGGAGGAGTGGAAGAAGGCCTGGGTCTTGGGGTTCGCCAGATCGCCCGTGGTGAAGATGAAGCGCCGCGCCATGTCCGGCTTGATCTTCAGGAGGCGCTCGTAGAACCCCTGCCCGTCGAGCCCCGGCATCTTGAGGTCCGACAGGATCACGTGGTAGGTGTTGGCGGTGGCCAGCTTGAGGGCGGTCTGGCCGTTGCGCGCCTCGTCCACCTTGTGGCCGTGCATTTTCAGGAACTCCGTGAGCAGCTCCACCAGGATCATCTCGTCGTCGACGACCAGCAGCCGCAGGCTCCGCGGAGGGCCGCTCGCCGTCTTCGTCTCGTCCTCGGGAGCGTCGTGCCCCCGCTTCTCGTCGACGAGCGGCAGATCGATGTGGATGGTCGTCCCTTCCCCGACGACGCTCTCGGCGGTCACGGCCCCCTGGTGGTCCTTGATGATGGCGCGCGACACGCTCAGGCCGAGACCGGTCCCCTTGCCGCCCCGCTTGGTCGTGAAGAACGGATCGAAGATCGACTCGAGGCGGTCCTTGGGTATCCCCGTGCCGCTGTCGGTGAAGCTGGCGCGCAGCGTCGAGCCCGACCTCCGGGTCTCGATCAGCAGCCGCCGCGGGCGGTCCCCCACCTCCATCATGGCGTGGTGCGAGTTGTTGACCACGTTCAGGATCACCTGCTGGAGCTGGTGGAAGTCCAGCATGGTCTTCGGCAGGCCGGTGTCGTAGCGCCGCACCAGCTCGACGTTGTCCACCTTCAGCTGGTAGGCGCGCAGGTCGAGGACGCCGTCGATGACCCGGTTCAGGTCCTCGTGCGTCTTCTGGGGCTTGTGCCGGCGGGCGAACGACAGGAGGTTCTGAACGATCTTCTGCGATCGCACCGCCTCGCTGTGGATGCGCTCGAGGTGCTTGCGGGTCTTGGGATTGACCTCGCTGGCGAGCAGCAGCTGCGCGAACCCCATGACCCCCGACAGCGGGTTGTTCAGCTCGTGCGTCACGCCCGAGATCAGAAGGCCGATCGCCGACATTTTCTCGGCCTGCAGGAGCTGCGACTGCGCCGACAGGAGCCGCGCCTCCATGCTCTTGATCTCGCGATCGAGGCTCTTCTTCTGGATGAAGTGGCCCATCTGGCCGGCGAACAGCTCGATGAGGGACAGCGACTCGGGGGCCGGCGGGACCGCCGCCGGCTCCGCCAGCATGACCGTGCCGACCAGGACGGTGCGCGAGCCGTACAGGGGGATGAACAGGAGGTCCTTGGCCGCGCCGGGGAGGAGGCCCCCTCCGTTGCATGCCGTCGCCGCGACCAGGTACGAGTTGCCGATGCGCCGGCCCTCCCGGACGATCGACTCGCGTTGCTCCTGCGTCGGCTTGTGGGCGTGGAAATGATCGATCTGACGGTCGTCGAACCCATTGAAGAAGAACTTCAGGTCTCCCCCCTGGTCGTCCAGGAGCGTGAGGACCGCCCGCGTGTATCCGGAGTGTGACTGCACCGCCTCGAGAAACAGACGGCACACTGTGTCGAGGTCGTCCTCCTGGATGATGCGATTGGCGACCTTGCTGAGCTCGGCGACCCGGCGAAGGACGCCGCCCGACTCCTCCTTCGCGCCGCCGGCCGCGCCGATCGCCGCCGCGACCCGGCCCAGGGCCTCGGCGGGAATCCCCGTGGCCTTTCCCTCCATGCCTCCCGGCTCGTTGCTCCCCAGGATCAGGACGCACCCCGGCCGATCCCCCAGCCCGATCGGGACGAACGCCGCCTGGGCCACTCCCCGGTCCTTCAGGATCCGGTCCTCCGGATAGGGCGTGGCCTTGCGCAGGTTCGACGCATATTCGACCGCCCCCTTGCGCAGGACCTGGGCGGCGCGGGAGCCCTTCCGCCGCAGGGAGTGCGCCGAGTGCCGCTCGCTCGTCGGATGGGCGGTCAGGAGCGTGAAGCGGGTGGCGTCGGAGGAAGGGAGCGCCAGGCAGATGCGATCGCACGGCAGCAGATCACCGATTTCGCGGCAGACCTGCTGAAGGATTTCTTCTGACAAATGTTTCGACTCGCCGCTGATGCGCAAGGTCCCCCGCCGTGCGCGGCTCTCGAATAACCGATTTCCTATGACGCAGTTGCAATATAAGTTGAGCGTAAGCCACAGTCAACGTTACGAAAATTAGCATTGACTCCTGCGTATGGCGTGATAGATTCAGGTCGTGTTTCATATGTAATAATTTCTAATTACATATACGCAATGCACATGCTGGATCCGTCACGCTGGGAGGGCGGGACAATGCTGGGAACGGGATGGGTGCGGGGGGCGGTGGTGGCGGGGGCTATCTTCCTGATCCTGGCAGGCGGCAATCCCGTCTGGTCCAAAGGATTGAGGGCCAAGGACAACGCGTCGGCCCTGTGGATCGCGGCGGACCGCGTCGTGGGGTTCGTCCCGTTCACGGTATCGTTGTACGGCCGGGTGAACAGCTCGGTCGAGCCGGGGAAGCTCGAGCTGTGTCGCGAGGCGGCGCTGCAGACCGACGTCGCCGCGTCACGCAACGGCCGGGGCCCGGACGATGGGATGATGCCGGCGACTGGCCGCGACCGTGACGGCTTCGCCAACGAGCCCGCCTGCTCGACAGGCACCCTGGTGCGGACGGCGGACGGGTTCGACTACAAGCACGAGATGCGCTTCGATCACCCGGGGATCTACAGGGTCCGCCTGAGCATGGTGGACCAAGGCGGCCACCGGGCCATCTCCAACACCGTCCAGGTGAACGCGCTGTAGGACCGGCTCCCCTACTTCTTGGGGAGCGGCTTCTTCAGGGCTTCCTGCAGCTCCTTCCGGCCGGCCTCGTCCCCCGTCAGGGTGGCGATCAGCTCGGCGCGGCTGGTGGCGTCCGCCAGGAGCTTCTGGGCGATCTCCGTTTTCTGGGCCGGGTCGGCCAGAAGCTTCTCGAGGGCGAGCGCCTTGATCGAGAGGTCCCCCAGCAGCGTCTCGGCCAGCTCCTTCTTCGTGTCGTTGTTGGTGGTCAGCTTGCCCATGATGTCCCGCTTGGCCACGTCGTCGCTGATCAGCTTCCCGATGATCTCGTCCTTGGTCGTCGGATTCATGATCATCTCGTCCACACTCGAGCCGCATCCGATCAGGGCCATCCCGACCAGCGCGGCCGCGA
Organism: Binatia bacterium; assembly: GCA_035606645.1. Taxonomy (GTDB): domain Bacteria; phylum Acidobacteriota; class Polarisedimenticolia; order Gp22-AA2; family Gp22-AA2; genus Gp22-AA3. Next base: position 918 of record DATNEZ010000625.1, on the reverse strand, counting down.
TCACGACGCTCGTGCTGCGCGCAGAGTTCATGCTTCTGTCTCCTCCTCGAAACGTGAAATCCGGGTGGTTTGTCTATGACGCCGGGGGGGCGGCCGCCGCCTTCTCTTCCTTCGCTTCCTTGGCGGGGGCGGCCCGGCGCTTCTCCATGGCCAGGGCGACGCGCCGCGCGCGCTGCCATCTCTTCAGCTTCTTGGCGAACACGCGCTTCTTGTCCGGGGGCATGGACGCCCCCTTTTCCGCAATCTTCTTCGTGAGCCGGTCAATTCTCGTCTTCAGCTGGCCCGATGTGGCCATGTGGCGCCTCCAGTCGCATCCTTGATGGAAGGGGCGGGAGCGTAGCATCCCCCCCGTGCACCCGTCAAGCGCGGCCGGGCCGCGCGGCAGGACCGCGGCGGTGCGACGGCCCGGCGGGCGCGGGCCGCTTCGGCGCGATGGTAGAATCGCCCGCCATGAACGGAACGGATTCCGATCGGGGGCGCGCGCGGCGCCGGCTGACCCTGACCGACTACCTGGTGCGGGTGCCGCTCGGCGTCCTCTCCATGATGTTCCTGGCGCTTATCGCGGTGCCGGTCATGATCTACATGACCGTCCTCTACTACGCCGTTCGCTGGACCGGCGCCCTGTTCGCCGGCCGCCGCACGCAGCGGGCGGCAGGCGCCTCGCGCGAAGAGCGCGTCGCGTAACGCGCCCGGCCAGGTGCGGGGTGCCGATCCGGGGCCCCGCGGGGGCCGGTCAGCGCGGCTATTCGTCCCGCAGGGCCCGCATCGGATCGATGCGCGACGCGCGGCGGGCCGGCAGGAACGAGGCCCACCACGCGACGCCGGCCAGGATGGCGGCGATGGCGAGGAACGTCGGGACGTCGTTCGGGGGGACGGCGAACAGGAGGCTCGAGAGGAAGCGCGTCAGTCCGAGCGCCG
>DATNEZ010000186.1:0-2372 GCA_035606645.1 Binatia bacterium | reverse complement strand
TGGGGGCTCCTCATCCTGGTCGGGCTCCTCGTCACGGCGCGCTACGAAGGGCTGTTCCTCGCGGCGGCGGTCGGCCTGCTCTTCGCGCTGCGCGCCGGGTGGCTGGCGGCCACCCCTGTGGCCGTGGCGGCCGCCCTGCCGGTCCTCGCCTACGCCGTCGTCTCGACGGCCCACGGGTGGCACGCCGTCCCGAACTCGATCCTGCTCAAGGGAGCGCCGATGCCGATCCTGAGGACCATCGTCGAGCACGGGCTCGCGAGCGTCGAAGGGGTCGGGGCCGCCGCCCACCTGCTCGGCTACGGCGCCTACGCCAAGCTGGTCGCAGCGCCGCACGTCCTGTTCCTCGTCCTGGCGGCGCTCGTTGTGTTCCTGCGCGGGCCGTCCCACCCGCCCGCCCCCTGGACGCCGGGACGGGTCTTCGCCGCGCTGTTCGTCGGGACCGCCCTGGTGCACATGCAGTTCGCCGACACCGACTCGCTGTTCCGCTACGATGCCTACCTCGTGGGACTGGGGCTTTACGCCCTCGCCCGCGTCCTGCCGGAGGGCCCGCCCGGGCGCCCGTCGGCCCCGGCACGCGGCGCGGCGCTGACGCTGGCGTTCCTGGCGGCCTGCGCTCTCGCCGGGCGCGCGGCGGACGCGACGCTGAAGGCGCCCCGGGCGATGCGGAACATATACGAGCAGCAGTATCAGATGGGCCTCTTTCTGAGGGAGTACTATCCGGGCGCCCGCGTTGTGGCGCACGACGTCGGGGCGATCAACTACCTGGCGGATCTCGAATGCCTGGACGTCGTGGGACTGGCGAGCCGCGAGGTCTTCGATCTGAAGCTCCAGGGCGCCTTCGACACCGAGGCGATCGCCCGCCTCTCCTCGGGTTTCGATCTGGCGGTCCTCTACGACGGGCATCTCGGCCGGCGCGGCGGCATCCCCGCCGGGTGGGTCAAAGTCGGGTCGTGGACGATACCAGACAACGTCATCTGCTCCGAGGACACGGTGTCGTTCTACGCGACCGAAGCGTCGCGGGCAGGTGAGCTCGCCTCGCGGCTGCGGCTGTTCGGGGCGCGGCTCCCCGCCGACGTCCGGCAGGAGACGGCTTCCCCGGGGGCGGCGGGATCCTGATCCGCCTCCGCCGCAGAGGTCACCTTCTACGTCGACAACCTGAGGAGCTGTGCCGGACTCACGCCCTGCTTCACGACGATCCAGGGGGCGGTCGATGCCGCGGGTCCCGACACCGCCGTCGAGGTGTTCCCCGGCGTCTATCAGGAGGCGGTGCGGATCGTCGCCAAAACGGGGCTGGAGCTGCGGCCGCACGGGGCGGTCGGTCCCGATAACGCGCGGTGCGCCTGTGCCCTGACGGGCGGATGTGCTCCAGCACGCACCGGGTCGGCGTTACCTGTTCGACTTCCGCACAGCCTGATACGCGCCGCGAGTCAATCTGCCTCGGATCCCCCCGGCTTCTCGCGCGAGAAGACCCACAGCGCCGCCGGGAGCGCGGCGAGGCTGGACAACATCGACAGGACGAAGGCGCTCGCGGCGAGGATCCCGAACTGGCGCATCGGCGGCAGCCGCGACATCGCCAGGGCCAGGAATCCCCCCGCGTTGATGAGCGTCGCGGACAGGATGGCGCGGCCGGCGACGCGCAGCGCGTGCCGCATCGCCTCCTCGGTGCCGGCGCCGCCGCCCCGCTCCTGGAAATGGAAGAAGAAGTGGATCTGGTCGTTCTCCGACGCCCCCAGGACCGTCGAGGCGATCAGGATGGTCGCCACGTTGAGCGGGATGCCGGCGAGGCGCATCACCACGAACATCGTCAGGATGGCGAACACGGACGGGATCATCGCCATGAGCCGGGCCGCGCCGCTCCGGAACACCACGAGAAAGGCGAGGAAGATGATCGCCGCGGTCAGGACGAAGCTCTCGGTCAGAGTCGGCACCAGGTACTGGGCGATCTTGGCCTGCAGGAGCCCCTGTCCGACCACCCGCATGCGGCAGGCGCCCAGCGCCCCGTTTTCCGCCGCGGCGCGCTCCCAGGCGCCGCGGAAAAAACCCTTGAGGTCCTCGACGCCGCCGAAGTCCTTCCCGCGGTGCACCACGGTGAGGCGGGCTTCCCCCAGCGAGCCGACGTCGACGTAGTCCCGCAGGGCCTCCTCCTGCATGAGGAGCTGCTCGAGGCGCGCCGCGAGGCCCGGCCAGGCAGTGGGATCCTCGGGCAGGCGGTCGCCGCCGCCCCCGACGTACGTCATGAAGCGCAGCGTCGTGGTGGGGCCCGTGACCGAGCCGACCCTCGGGTCGCGCTCCAGCTCGCGCGCGAACGTCTCGAGCCCGCGCAGGATGTCCGGCTCGAGCATCCGCCCTGGCGGCGCCGTCACCCAGACCTG
>DATNEZ010000618.1:0-6076 GCA_035606645.1 Binatia bacterium | reverse complement strand
ATTTCATCCTCTGGGGAGACCTGGACGGCCGGTCGAACGGCCTGAGGCGCCTGGCGGGATTCCCGGCGGGAGGAAGCCTTGCCGAGGCCCTGAAGCCGGTGCTCGGAGCGGACCGGGACGGCCTGCAGGCGAGGGCCCTCGAGTACGCCCGGCACGGCCGCCTGCGCCCGACCGTGACGGCGCTTCCCGACCTGAAGATCGACACGTCCCACCGCAGCGCGCCGATGGGCCGTGCCGCGGCGCTCCAGCGTCTGGGCGACCTCCTGATGCGCAGCGACGTGGGCCGGCAGGACGAGGCCGAGGCCCATTTCCGCGAGGCGCTGCGGCTCGACCCCGCGCTGGCGGCGGCCTACACCGGCCTCGGGACGGTTCGTGACGCGCAGGACCGCTTCGCCGACGCGGCGGGGTTCTTCGAGAAGGCGATCGCGCTCGACCCCGACGATGCGATGGCCCGGCTGTATTACGGCGAGAGCCTCCTGAGGCGGGACTCGTCCGGCGGGTCGATGCGGCAGGTCGCCGCAGACGCCACGCCTCCCGGGCTCCTCCTGGCCCGCGAGCACTTCCGCAAGGCCATCCGCCTGCAGCCCGGTCTCGCGGAGGCCTACGCCGGGTTCGGCGCCACGTTCGTCCGGGAGAGCGGTCCCGTGGCGGAGGGGATCGCGGCGCTCGAGAAGGTCCTGCCCCTCCTGCCGCTGCGGAGCGACGTCATCTTCAATCTCGCCGCGCTGTACGCGAGACAGGGCGATCGCGACCGGGCCGAGGCGGTCATGGAGCCGCTGCTGAGCCGGTCCAGGGATCCCGAGGAGATCGCGCGCGGGCGCGAGACGCTGCTGCAGGCCGAGTACGCCCGGGCGCGCGATCAGCTCAACGCCGGCGACACGGAGCGGGGGCTGGCCCGCCTCAAGAACATCCACGCGCAGACGCACGACCCTGCGATGAAGCAGGGTCTGGCCCTGCAGATCGCGGACATCGAGCAGACCGTCGAGGCGAACCGGCAGCTCGCCGTCTACAACGAGGCCGTCGACCTGGCGAACCGGGGGTCGTACCGCAAGGCAACGAGGATCCTCGAGGACCTCCTGCGCGAGGCCACCGATCCGGACGTCCTGGCGAGCGCCAGGACGCTGCTCGCCCGGATCCGGCGGGCCACGGGCGAATCCGGTCCGAAGTGAGCCCGTCGCGCGTCCCGGCTCCTCCGGTCAAGCGCGTATAATCGAACGCCGTGGACACGATCCGAATCCAGGGACCCTGCCGCCTCGCCGGGCGGGTGCGCGCCAGCGGCGCCAAGAACGCCGTCCTGCCCGAGATGGCCGCGACGCTCCTGGTGGACGGACCCGTAGTCCTCCGCAACGTCCCCGTGGTGCGCGACGTGCAGACCATGATCAAGGTGCTGCGCCCTCTGGGCGCCGGCCCGGCGTCGCTCGAAGAGAACACGCTGCGCGTCCAGGGGGGGACGGGCGGCGAGGCGCAGGCACCGTACGACCTGGTGCGGACGATGCGGGCCTCGATCCTCGTCCTGGGGCCGCTCCTGGCGCGCCTCGGGCGGGCGCGCGTGGCGCTGCCGGGGGGCTGCGCCATCGGCGCGCGGCCGATCGATTTCCACATCGAGGCCCTGAGGCGGATGGGCGCGACCGTCGCGATCGAGCACGGCGACGTGGTGGCGACCTGCCCGCGGCTCAAGGGGGCCGAGATCGTGTTCGAGGACCGCACCGTGACCGGCACCGAGAACCTCATGATGGCGGCCTGCCTGGCGGAGGGGCGCACGGTCATGAAGAACTGCGCCCAGGAGCCCGAGGTCGCCGACCTGGCGCGCTTTCTCAACGCCTGCGGGGCCCGGATCGAGGGAGCCGGGACCGCCCGCATCGTGATCGACGGCGTGCCGCGGCTCCACGGGACCGAGCACCGCGTGATTCCGGACCGGATCGAGGCCGGGACCTTCCTGATGGCGGCGGCCGCCACGCGCAGCGCCGTCACGGTCGAGGGCTGCGAGCCGGCGCACCTCGAGTCGGTCCTCGACAAGATGAAGGAATGCGGCGCCGCGTTGCGGATCGAGGGGGACTCGATCACCGTCGCCCCCGACGGAACGCTGCGCGCCGCCAACGTCACCACCCGCCCCTATCCCGACTTCCCCACCGACCTGCAGGCGCAGTTCATGGTCCTGATGACACGGGCCGAGGGGGTGTCGATCGTCACCGAGACGGTCTTCGAGAACCGTTTCATGCACGTCGGCGAGCTGCGGCGCATGGGGGCGCGCATCGTGGTCGACGGACAGTCGGCGATCGTGGCGGGACCCTCCCCCCTGTCGGGCGCGCCGGTCATGGCGAGCGACCTGCGCGCCTCGGCCTGCCTCATCCTGGCCGGCCTGGCCGCGGAGGGCGAGACGGTCATCAACCGCGCCTACCACATCGATCGCGGCTACGAGAAGGTGGAGACCAAGTTCCAGGCGCTCGGCGCCCGGATCGAGAGGATCAGCTAGCCGGACCCGGTTCCGGCCCGTGGAGGGATCAGGATGGCCGACTGCCTCTTCTGCAGGATCGCGCGCAAGGAGATCCCGGCGAAGGTCGTCTACGAGGACGATCGGGTGATGGCGTTCGAGGACATCAACCCGCAGGCGCCCGCGCACACCCTCGTGATCCCGAGACAGCACTTCGCGACCTTGAACGACGTCGGGCCCGGCGACGAGGGGCTCCTCGGCCACATGCTGCTCGTCGCGGGGGGCATCGCGAAGGAGAAGGGACTGCACGAGAAGGGCTACCGCCTGGTGGCCAACACCCTGGAGAGCGCCGGGCAGTCGGTGTTCCACATCCACGTGCACCTGCTCGGCGGCCGGCGCTTCGCCTGGCCCCCGGGATGAGCGCGCGGACCTTCCACCGCTCGGCGGGGTCGCGCGCGGTCAGCAGCGCCTGCGCGCTCCTGTTCGTCGGCGCCGCCGTCTCGACCGGCGCCACGGTGGGCGTCACCAGGGCTTTTTTCATCCTGGCCGGGCTGGCCCTGCTGAGCCTCGCGAGCCTCCTGGGGGCGTGGGCCGATCGCTACACCGTCGGCGAGGAGGGGATCGAGTACCGCAACGTGCTCCTGGCGCGCCTCGGCGCGCGGCCGCGCCTGACGCCCTGGAGCGACGTGGTGGCGGTGCGCGAGCACCGCGGCCTGTGCTTCGGCCGCCTCGAGCCGCACGCCAGCGCCCTGTTCCTCGCCCTGCGCTCGGGCCGCCGGCTCGTCCTGGACTCCCTCGCCGATTTCGAGGCCGTGCGCGGCGCCGTGCAGCATTACTGCGCCGCGGCCCGGGGCGAGCCGTAGCCCAGCCCGCCAGCTATCAGTAGCCCGCGTGCTTGTCGACCTCGTTGACCAGCGGCTCGCCCGCGACATAGCACTTCAGGTTCTGCAGGAACAGATCGGCCGAGCGGGCCATGTACTTCGGGTGGGTGCCGGCGATGTGCGGCGTCATGACCACCTGGGGCAGGCTCCACAGGGGGCTCCGCGGCGCCAGCGGCTCCGTGGCGAAGACGTCGAGGCCCGCCCCCGCGATCCATCCCTCGCGCAGCGCGCGCACCAGCGCCGACTCCTGCACCAGCTCGCCGCGGCCGATGTTGACCAGGAGCGCCGAGTGCTTCATGTGACGGAGCTGGCGCTCCCCGATCAGGCCGTGCGTCGCCCTGGTCAGCGGCAGCGCCAGCACCACGATGTCGCTCTCGCGGAGCAGCGCGTCCTCCTTCCCCGCCGTGAGCAGCCGATCGACCCAGTCCGGCGCGGGGCGCGCCTTCCGTACCACTCCCCAGACCCGCATGCCGAGGGCGCGGGCCCGCACCGCCAGCTCGCGGCCGATGTCCCCCAGTCCGAGAATGCCGAGAAGCTTCCCCTGCAGCTCGTCGACGGGCGGCTGGCGCCCGAAGAGGTCCTGCTGCGCCCAGCGCTTCTCGGCCTGGGCACGCACGCCGTCGGCGATGCCGCGCGACATCGCCAGGATGAGGCCGAGGGTGTGCTCCGCCACCGCGACCGAGTTCACGCCGCGGGACGACGTCACGCGGATGGGGCTCTTCACCAGCTCCGGATTGAGGACCCGATCGACCCCGGCCAGCGGCGTGTGCAGCCAGCGCAGGGCCTTCGCCTTGTCCACGTGCCGGCGCGCCAGCCCCCAGGCGAACAGGATCTCGGCGCCGGGGAGGCCGCGCAGGAACTCCCCCTCGTCCATCGGGATCTCGAGCTCGAACGACTTCCCCGCCCGCCGCCGGATCGACTCGACATACCCCTCCGGCAGCCGCCAGACCGGCTGCCGGTGCGGCAGATACAACACGAGCTTGCGCTGTCGTGCGGCCACGTCACCCCCTCGTGCCCGGATGGCCCCTGGTGTCGCAGGCTCCGGCAGCAAGCGCCGGCCATTCTACGCGATCCCCATCGCGAGCTCGGGGCAGTCACCGCGGAGCGCCCACGAGCGGGAGGCCCCGGCCTGCGCCCGCCGGGTCGTCTGAGACCGTGCGCCGGGGACCCGACGCGTGGTTTTCACGCGTCGGGCGCGGCGCACGGCGAAGCGAGGGGAGGTGTCGCGAAGCGACGCCGGACCCGTGCCCGGCGGGCGCAGGCCGGGGCCTCCCGCGCGCGTTGACACTTCGGGGTGCCTGCCCTAAGATCGCCGCTCACCGCCAAGCGCGTTCCGCGGGAAAGGCCCCCAGTCCCCATGTCCGTCGATGCCATCGTCATCAAAGGCGCGGCCGAGCACAACCTCAAGCACGTCGACCTGGCGCTGCCGCGCAACCGGCTGATCGTCCTGACGGGGCTGTCCGGCTCGGGCAAGTCGTCCCTGGCCTTCGACACGATCTACGCCGAGGGGCAGCGGCGCTACGTCGAGTCGCTCAGCGCGTACGCCCGGCAGTTCCTCGAGATGATGGAGAAGCCCGAGGTCGAGTCGATCGAGGGGCTCTCCCCCGCCATCTCCATCGAGCAGAAGACGACGTCGCGCAACCCGCGGTCGACGGTCGGCACGGTGACCGAGATCTACGACTACCTGAGGCTTCTGTTCGCCCGGGTCGGGGTGCCGCACTGCCACAAGTGCGGCCGGCTGATCGCCCGGCAGACGGTCCAGCAGATCGTCGACCACGTGATGACCCTGCCCGAGGGGAGCCGCATCCAGGTGCTGGCCCCGATCGTGCGCGGCCGCAAGGGTGAGTACCGCAAGCCCCTGGCCGAGGCGATGAAGAAGGGGTTCGTGCGGGCGCGCGTCGACGGCCACGTGATGGAGATCGCCGACGGCATCCCGATGGACAAGAAGAAAAAGCACTCGGTCGACATCGTGGTCGACCGTCTGGTCCTCAAGCCGGAGATCCGGAACCGCCTGACCGACTCGATCGAGACCTCGATCAAGCTCGCCGAGGGGCTGGTCACCGTCAACATCCTGGGAGAGAAGGGCGGGCGGGACGTCCTGTACTCCGACCAGATGGCCTGCATCAACTGCGGCGTGTCGATGCCCGAGCTGGCGCCGCGCATGTTCTCGTTCAATTCCCCGTACGGGGCCTGCCCGTCGTGCGACGGCCTGGGGGCCCATCTCGAGATCGACCCGGGGAAGATCGTCACCAACCCGTCCCGGACCGTGCGCGAGGGGGCGATCGAGGGGACGTGGGGCTACGGCAAGGCGATGCTGCACATGGCGCTCACCGCGATCGCGCGCGCCATGCGCTTCGACCCCGACCTGCCGTACGCCAAGCTGCCGAAGGAGGCCCAGCGCGTCCTGCTCTACGGCAGCGGCGCCCAGGAGTTCGACTTCGAGTACATCGAGGGGCGGAGCCACTACCGCTTCCGCAAGGCCTTCGAGGGGGTCATCCCGTCGATGATGCGCCGCTACAAGGCGAGCGAGTCGCCGGGCCTGCGTGAGGAGATCGAGCGCTACATGTCGCTCGAGCCGTGCGGCGCCTGCGAGGGGGCCCGGCTGAAGCCGGAGTCCCTGTCGGTCAAGGTCGCCGGGCACAGCATCGCCCATTACACCGGCCTGACGATCAAGCAGGCGGTCGGCGCGTTCGCGGCGCTGGACCTGTCGGAGCGGGACCGCCAGGTCGCGCACCAGGTCCTCAAGGAGATCAACGAGCGGCTC
>DATNEZ010000598.1:0-19843 GCA_035606645.1 Binatia bacterium | reverse complement strand
TCGCTGGGGCACCCTGACGGGGCGGCTCTCGGTCATCTACGATCGCGACGACGGCTCGGTCGAATCCGGAGAGTTCGCAGTCGAGTACCTGAAGCGCGTGTCCCGTGTCTGGCGATTCGTCGGGGCGATCGAGGGGGAGAGCGACGAGGTCGAGGTCATCGCGGAGGCCCAGGCGCGCCTGCACCCGCATGTCCTTCTGAAGCTCAATTCCGGCTTTGGCGTCACGTCGAAGGCCGCCGACTTCGCCCCCGAGGTCGGGTTCCTGTTCTCCTGGTGATCCGGGCGCCGAAGGCTGCTTGACCCGGCCGCGGTTCGTCGTACAATTCCGGGCGGATACATCGACGAACCCCATGATGGCGCGCCCTTTCCAGGCCCTGCGGCCGAGCCTGCCGCTCCTGTGCGCCTTCCTTCTCCGGGCGGGCGCGGTTCCCTGTGCGGCCGCCCCGGACTCTGCCGCGGCCGTCGCCGAGACCGGCTTCGCCGGGCGCACGCTGGCCGGCGCGCTGGACGAGCTGGGCGCGCGCGGCCTCCGGCTGATCTACAGCAGCGACCTGGTGCGGTCCGACATGGTCGTCGCGACCGAGCCCCGATTCGCGCCGCCGCGCGGCATCCTCGAGCAGATCCTGGCGCCGTTCGGCCTCGAGGCCAAGGACGGCCCGGGGGGCACGGTCCTCATCGTCCGATCGACCGCCGCGCTCCCGGCGGACGGGGACGCGGACCGCCGCGCCGCGCGCTCCTCCGTCTTCCGGGAACAGATCGAAGTCCAGTCCCGATCGTCCGGGTCGATCACCGACCGTCCCGAGTCCCGGACGGCGCTCGGCCCCGACGACCTCGCCGGGACGCCCCGGATCGGAGACGATCCGAACCGCATCGTCTCCCGTGTGCCGGGCTTCGCGGCCGGCGACCGATCGGCCGAATTCGGGATCCGCGGCGGCGAGCCGGACGAGACGTTGTTCATCCTGGACGGCCTGGCGATCGACGATCCGTTCCACCTGCAGGGGTTCCTGCGCTTTTCGAGCATCATCGATTCGAAGGCTCTCGGAAGCATCGAGGTCCTGAGCGGCGGGTTCCCGGTCGAGTACGGCGGCCGGATGAGCGGCGTCGTCGACCTGGCGTCGCGGCGGCCGGCAGGCGATCCGCGCACGAGCCTGAGCGCCGGCAGCGTGAATTCGAGCTATCTGTCGGAGGGTTCCTTCGACGGGGGAGGTGCCCGGTGGCTCGTCTCGGCGCGCGCCTGGCGCCCCGATGCCGTCGTGGACTTCGTCACGATGGAGGACAACCAAGGGCTCGATCCCGACTACTACGACTTTCTGGGGAAGGTCGAGACCACGGTCGGCGAGGGGACCGTCCTCTCGGGACACGTGCTGGCCGCGCGGGACGGCGTGGACACCGAGACCGACCCCCCTGTGGAGGGCCGCATCACGGCGCACAGCGGCAGCCACTACGCCTGGATGAACGTCAGGACGCCGTGGACCGCGCGACTCGTCTCGACCACGGTGCTGTCGGTCGGGCGGGGCACGCGTCGCCGCCAGGTGGACCAGTCGGACCCCGCCGGGCAGGAGGCCGCGGTGGACGACTGGCGGACCTTCACCACGGAGACCCTCGGCCAGGACTGGCTCTTCCAGGCGACCGATCGATCCGCCCTGAAGTGGGGATTCGGAGTGAAGCGGACCACGGCGTCCTACGACTTCGCCAGCCACTCGGTGGTGGTCGATCCGCTGTTCACGGCGGGGCTCCCCCTGACGACCGACCGGGCCGCGGTGGTGCGGCCCGACGGGACGGAGTACGGGGCCTACGTCAGCCAGACCCTCCGTCCCTTCGGCCCGCTGACGATGGAGATCGGCGTCCGCGCCGACCGTCAGACGCTCACGGAGGACAGCCAGGTCAGCCCGCGCGCCAACCTGGTCCTCGCCCTGGGGACGGGGAGCGCCCTCCGACTTGCCTGGGGCCGGTTCAACCAGGCCCAGGGACCGCAGGACCTCCAGGTCGAGGACGGCGTCACCCGGTTCTTCCCGCAACAGCGCGCAGATCACCTGTCGGTGCAGTTCGACCGCCGCTGGGAGGGCGGGACGAGCCTCGGCCTGGCCGCCTACTCCAAGGAGATGACCGGCGTCCGGCCGCGCTACGAGAACCTGTTCAATCCGATGGCCCTGTTTCCGGAAACCGAGCCGGACCGGATCCTCGTCGCGCCTCGGCGGGCCCGTGCGACGGGCATCGAGGCGACGCTGTCCAGGGACCGCGGCCGCGCATTCGGATGGTGGGCCGGCTACGCCCTGGCGCGCGCGGAGGACGAGATCGACGGGCGGATGGTCCCGCGCAGCCGCGACCAGCGGCACACCTTCAACGCCGTCGTGCGGCGGCGCTTCGGTGCGCTGTGGGACGTCGCCCTGGCCGGCCAGTACCACAGCGGCTGGCCGACCACCCCGGTCACGGCCGCCTCGGTCGTGAATCCGGACGGCTCCACGGCCATCCGCGCCGTCCTGGGGCCGCGGAACGCGGAGCGCCTGCCGCCGTTCCACCGCCTCGACCTCCAGGTGCGCCGGCGCTTCGCGATCGGCCGCGGCACGCTCAGCGCCTTCCTCGAGATCACCAACCTCTACGGACGGGAGAACGTCTGCTGCATCGACGAGCTCGTCTACCTGCCGCGGCAGGACGGCACGGTGCGCGTGGAGCGCCACGAGAGCTTCTGGCTGCGACAGGCGCCGATGTTCGGCGTGACGTGGGACCTCGGGCCCTGAGGGGCCGCCGGGGCGCGCGGCCGGCCGGGATCAGAGGGCGGCGGTCGGCGTGAGGATCTCCCAGAGGAAGACTTCCCGCTTCGTGCCGTCCTTCGAGCGGAAGCGAAGACCCAGGCAGAAATCGAGATCGGAATAGGCCGTCTGGATCCGTTCCTCGAGATCGGCCGCCGTGTGGACCGATCGCCAGCGCGAGTTGTCCTTGGCGCCGTGCGTCCAGTCCTTCTTGCTCAGGACGCTCAAGAGGATGTCTCCCTTCCCGACCTTGAACAGCGCCGGCTCGGAGCCGGGCGCGACGGTCCCGACGACCAGCCGGTCCCCGCCTTCCGCGAGGAGCTCCAACCCGCCGAAGAATCGCAGGGCGTCGACGGCCTGGAGCCGCGGCTTGTCCGGCCGTGGGACGAGGGTCAACGGGCGATCGAGGCTCTCCCCGCCCCGCGCGATCCGGAGCGTCATCGAGTCCCCCGGCTTGGCGGCCAAAAACCGCGCCTGCAGTCCGGAGAGCGAGGACACGTCCTCTCCCTCGACCTTCATGAGGCCATCCCCCCGCTTGAGCCCGGCGGCGGCCGCGGGACTGCCGGGAAAGATCTGGTCGACGACGAGCCGCGCCTGCGGCGGCAGGCCGAACTTCGCCCGGCTCTCCGGATCGGCGGCCACGGCATAGGCGCCGATCCAGCCGCGCGGCGGGGCGCCGCCGCGGATCCAGGCGACGGCGCGGCGGACCCATTCCCCGGGCACCGCGTAGCCGATGCCGCTCTGCGGCCCGAGGAGGACCCGCGAGCCGAGGACCAGGCCGGTGCTCATGCCGACGACCTGCCCGCGGGCGTCGAGCATCGGCCCGCCGGCGAGACCGCGCGGCATCGAGGCGTCCGTCTGGAGATAGTCCTCGATGGGGTGAATGCCGACGGCCCCACGGTGCAGGCCGCTCACGATCCCGGACGACACGGTGGGCTCGCCCCCCGACGCGATGGCGCTCGGGAAGCCCGTGGCCTTCAGGCTCTCTCCGGCGCGAAGCGGCTCGCCCTCCCTCAGGGTGAGGACCGTGACCTCGGGAAGGTCGGCCTTGAGCAGCGCGACGCCGATCATCGAGTCCCCCCCGATGACCTGGGCCTTGACGGTCCGGCCGGACGAGGTGCGCAGCTGGACCTCCTTCGCCCCGACCAGGAGCCCGCTGTCGGTCACGAACTCGCCCGGGGCGATGGCGAAGGCGCTGCCGAGGATGGAATCGATGCGGAAATTCGATTCGTAGGCGAGCGAGCCCAGGGTGGAGGTCAGCTCCTCGTCGTGGGCCGTGACCACCTGGACCACCGCCGTCCGGAGGGACGGACCCTCCGCCACGGCCGGGGCCGCGGCCCCTTCGACCTTCCGCCCGCACTTCCCGCAGAACGCCGCCCCCGGCTCGAGCGGGGCGCCGCACTGAGGGCAGACCGGCCCCGTCTCCGCGCCCGGCATCGGCGATCCCGACAGGAACACAACGACGAGCGCGAGGGCGGCCGCCACACGGAAGGATCGGGAACTCCGTCGTCCCATCACGCGGCTCCTTCAGTAGACCGGCGGCGCAAGGAAATCGGGAAAGTAATTGACGTACCGGCGCGTCACCTTCTCCTGCTCCTCGGTCCGGACCTCCAGGGTCACGAAATAGGACGACGGTCTCGTCTTTCCGCTCCCCGCCCCTTCGGCGAAGACGTCCTTGAACTTGCCGTGGATGACGTCGGCGAACGCCTGGAAGCTCTTGACCGATTTCCCCTCGACCGAAACGATGACGTCCCCCTTCCGGTAGCGGCTCTTCTCCCCCCGGCCGCCGCGCACGACGTCGGTGATCAGCAGCCCGGGCGGCGCGCCGGACCCGTCCTTGACCTCCGCGAGGGTCGCCTCCAGGGATTCCTGGATCTCGTCGACCGGATCGAGCAGGATGCGCTCCGGGCGCTGGGTCGGCTTCACGGTTACCCGGCGTTCTCCCCCGCCTCCCGCGAGAGTCAGCTCGACGCCCGGACCTCCGCCGGGTCCGGCGAGCAGCCGTTTTCCGGCCTCCCAGACCGATGCGACCTTCTGGCCTCCCACGGCCAGGAGCCGGTCCCCTGCGCGCACCCCGGCCTGCGCCGCCGGCGATCCCGGGATCAGGTACGCGACGATCGGCTGCGGATCCCGGGATTCGATCGCGAACTTCTGGCGCCGCCGGTCATCGGGAGCGACCAGCCCCATGCCGAAGAACGATCGGGCCGGATGCTCGTTCCGGGACAGGGTCGTCGCGATGGACTGCAGCCCCTCGAGCGGCGTGGCATAGGTGAGACCGTCCTCCGGGCTGCCGAGGATCATCCCCGCGACGCGCCCGCGGGAATCGACCAGGGGTCCCCCGCTGCACCCGCTTTCGATCGCGTGGTCCGTGCGCAGCAGGTTTTCGAACGACACCAGGAAGGCCCCCGTCTGCCCCGACGCCGTCAGCTGCCCCCGGTGAAGGGAGACCGGCAGGTACTGGACCACGTCCCCCTCGAACTCGACCGGATAGCAGACCGCCCAGGCGGGCTCCGGAGGCGATGGGGCGGCGGGGGCGATCTCGACGGCCGGGAGACCCGGGATCTCCGCCTTCAGGAGCCCGACCCCGCTCGGCAGATCGAGACCCACGATGGCGGCGGGATATTCGCGATTGTTGTAGGTCATGAGGGTCACCGAGGCCCCGTCGGCGAGGTTCAGGACGCGGGCGTTCGTCAGCATCAGGCCCGGACCTCCGAACGGGAACGCGGTGGCGTGGCGGTTCGGGCGTCCCGCGACCGTGACCCGCACGGCGGCGCGCGCGATCGCCTGGAGACGCGCTTCCTCGGCGTCGCCGACCAGCCGGGTCAGGTCCCAGCCGCAGGACACGCAGTAGTGCCAGCCGGTCTCGCAGCGGTAGCCGCAGCGTGGACAGGTCAGGACCCTGACAACGGGCGCCTTCGGTGCGGGCACGGCCACGTCCTCGGTGTTTTCCGGCGGAGGCGGCAGGGCCTGCGAAAGGCCCGGCCGCGGTCCGGCCAGGAGTCCCAGGCAGGCGAGAACGGCCCATCCGGCGGCGCGAGAGCCGCGGCGTCCCGGGGCCGCCGGCACCCGCTCAGAGAATGATCGGCCAGAGGACATTGAACGCCACCGAAGCAATGGGACCCGAGGGATTGTCGATCTCGAACGTGGCGGCCACCCTGCCGCCGAGGTAGGCGCGCTGCAGGGCCGATCTCAGGTCGTCGAGACCGTCGACCGGGATCGGCTTGGCGCGATTCCTGTAGTAGCTGAGCGTGATCGGCTCTTCCGGCCAGTCCTGGGCCGGCAGGACGCTCTTGATCCGGAAGCCTTCGTAGAGCCCCGGTGCCCGCCCGGATCGGGACGGATCGCGGATCGTGACGATCTGCTTCTTCGTGTCCTCCTCGAAACGGATCCGGAGGTATCCCTCCATCTCCTTCAGGGGATCGATCCGGGGCGCCTCGGGGCGCAGGGATGTCGTGATCTGAAACTCCTGCTCCTTCCCCGCGCGATCGACCATGAGCCGCATCGGCGATCCGGGGCCGACGCTCGACACCGCCTCCTGCATGATGTAGCTCGAGATCGCCCGGCGGCCGTTGACTCCGAACAGGACGTCTCCCGGGGCGAGACCCGCCCTCTGCGCGGGGGTCCCGGGCAGGACGGACTCCACGACGACCCCTTCGAGGCGCTTCAGGCCGAACTTCTTGGTGTTCTCCGAATCCACCGGCCGGACATGCAGCCCGAGGTAGCCCCTCTCGTAGCGGCCGCTGCGCCTCAGGCGCTCGATGACCAGCTTGACCATCTGCGAGGGGATCGCGTAGCCCTGCCCCTTCGCGTCCTCGGACAGGACCACGTCGTTGACCCCGACGACACGGCCGAGGACGTCGACCAGGGGGCCGCCGCTGTTGCCGTGCGTGATGTGGGCGTCGGAGTGCAGGAACGCCTCGACCTGGTTGATCCCGGCCCGCGTCCCGGTGATCCCCGAGACGGTGCCGCGGGCGATGGAGATGCCGATGTCGAGCGGATTGCCGATCGACCAGGCCTCCTGGCCGACGCGGATGGCGCTCGAGTCGCCCCACGGCAGGGGCGGAATCCCGGCCTCGTCGATTTTCACCAGCGCGAGGTCGCTGGCGGAATCCGCCCCGATCAGGCGGGCCGGCAGGCTCCGACCGTCCTGGGTCTCGACCGTGAGATCGGCCTGCATGCCGTCGGGGAGGGCCACGTGGGCGTTGGTCACCGCCTCGCCGTCCGCGCTGATCACGAAGCCGGAGCCCGCGAGGCGGGCGTCGCTGTCGGTGGTCTCGACCTTGCCGATCATCGCGCGACGGAAGTATTCCGCCTCCTCGTCCTTCCAGTAGACCGTGGGGCGCTTGTAGGTGGTCTTGGGCCGCACCCGGATCCGGACGACGGATTCCGTAACCCGGTGCATGACCTGCTGAATCTCTTCGGGTGAATAGGTCCCCGGCACGCGGGCGAACCCGGGCGTCCTGCGCGCTGGATCCAGCTCGGGGAGGGGCGTCCCATCCTTCAGGCAGAAGCGGTTCTCAGCCCGGTTCTGCGCCCCGCACACCGGGCAATACCGGGATGCGGCGCCCGCCGCCGCGGCCGGCGGCGGATCGACGGGACGGGTCCCCTCTTCGGCGCGGGCCGGCGACGGGCCGGCCGCGGTCAGCCACAGCGCGCATCCTCCGCACGCGAGGACCATGAGGACCAGACGTCGTGGGTCGCGGCGCAGGGCGCTCGGCATGCGCAGTCTCCGCGGGAGAGTCGATGGGCGGCATTGTAGACGGAAGGAATGATCCGCGGCAAGGCACAAAAAAACAGCCCCGATCGCGATGGCGACCGGGGCTGTGGGAATCAGTCCGGGCCGGAAGGCCCGGTGACGGACGTTACTTGCCTCCGAGCTTCCAGGTCACGCCCGCGGTGACGGTCGTGATCGTCGAGCTGTCGTCGAAGGTGGTCTCCTTCATGAGCGACAGGTCGGCGCGGAACGCGGTCCGCTTGGCCTTCCCGAAGTAGATGCGGGTCCCGCCGCCCACCTGGTAGGCGATGGAGTTGTCGCTGCCGGTGGTCCCGCCGGCGTCCACTTCGACGTCTGCGCGGCCGATGCCGGCCATCACGTACGGAACCAGCTCCTTCTTGCGGGGATGGAAATTCATCACCCCGTTCACCATGATCACGCGCATCGTCGTGTCCACGTCCGTCCCGGCGACGTCGCCGTTCTCGGACGCCGACGAGAACATCCCCTCGACCTGCCACTGGTCGTTGAGGTGGTACCCGCCGCGGACGCCGATGAACTGGGCCGAGTCCACCCCGGTGCTGTCGGACCCGACGTCCGACTGGCCGACGCCGAAGCCGATCTCGCCACCGTTGTTCCCGCTGCCGGCCGCGATCGCCGGCGCACAGAGCGCCAGCGCCGCCATCACCGCGAAGCACAGAGCTCGCTTCATGAGTGTCCCTCTCCTTTCACGGATTGAACTGAGGTTGTGCCCGGACGGCTCGATTTTCCGGGTCGTTCTGCCGAGCAGGACCTCCTTCCTCGTTCCATGGCCTTCAAATTAGGCACGTCCGGCAGGCCTTTCAAGCGAATGACCAAATCGTGGCGCCCCGCGCGGGGCGGCCCTTTCATCCCTGAAATGGGCCCGTTACCATTCGTCCGATGGGATAATCGCGCCGATGACAAACCTGAACTCCCCGAGGTTCGGCGGCATCGTCCTGGCCGGGGGGCGCAGCACGCGCATGGGGCGGCCCAAGGCCTGGCTGCCGGTCGGCGGGCGCACGATGCTCGAGACCGTCGTCGACGCCGTCGCGGCAGGGCTCGTGGACGGGGCGGCGCCGATCCTCGTGGTCGGCGCCCCGGGACAGGACCTTCCCGCGCTGAGCGACCGGGTCCTTCGGATCGACGACGAGGTCGAAGGGGAGGGGCCGCTGCGCGGCATGGCGGCGGGGCTGGCGGCGATCCGGGGAGCGGCCGACGCGGCGTTCGTGGGGTCCTGCGACGCGCCCTTCCTCCGTCCGGCCTTCGTCGCGCGCATGCTGTCGCTTCTCGGCGATCACGACATCGCCGTGCCGGTGGTCGCGGGCCTGCCTCACCCGCTCGCGGCGGTCTACCGGGTCGATGTCCTGAAGACGGCGCTCGAACTGCTCGCCCGGAACCGGCGGCGGCCCGTCTTCCTCTTCGAGACATGCCGGACCCGGATCGTGACCCCGGCCGATCTGCTGCCGGCCGATCCCGGGCTCGACAGCCTGAAGAACGTGAATACCCCGGAGGACTACGAGGGCCTCGAGCGGATCCCGGACTGAGGGCCCGTCAGCGCGGCAGGGCGCTCCAGTTGAGGATCGCGTTCCAGAGCAGGCGGTGGTCCGAGCGGTTCATGTCGCGGTGGATGGGGCTGAAGTTGTAGGCCACGACGTGGCCGCGCCCCTGCGGCACGTCGAAGATGGCGGGACGCCCCTTCAGGCCGGCCTCGCCCCGCATCCCGCCGCTCACCACCATCGGGCCGGGGCCTCCCCAGGTCGACACGACGAAGCGCCGGTCGGCGGGGCCTTCGAGGCAGGAGGTGCAGTACGCCATGGTCGCCCAGCGCATCGGCACGTCGTAGACCGGGTTGTTCAGCCGGAAGACCGACGTCCCGGCACCGTAGCCGTAGGCGATCGGATGGTCGGCCCGGTCGAAGGTCAGGCGCAGCTCGCTGCCGGGCGTGAACACTTCGGAGTCGGCCGCGCGCCGCATGCCGCGCACGAGGCCTCCCTCCAGCGCCAGTGTCGAGCCGTTCCCGAGCGTCAGCAGGACGCCCCCTTCCTCCACGAATCGCCGGATCGCTTCGAGCCCGACGAACCCCGGCCCGCCGGTGATGTCGTCGGAGGCGACCGGCTCGCCGTGGCTCGGGAACTCGGGCGTGCGCGTGTACGCCATCGGGCCGGCGGTCGGCGCGATGCCGTGGATCTGCCCCTGCAGCTCGAGCCGGGCGAAGGGGCCGTACACGATGACGTCCACCTTCTGCTTCAGCCCGCCGGCGCGCACGTCCTCGTCGCGCAGGTAGGTGAACGGGATCTTCTCCCGGTCGAGGGTGTAGCGGATCCAGCCCATGGAGTCGGTGTCGGCCCAGGGGACCCAGACCCCCAGGCGCGGCAGCGCGGCCTCGTGCCGGGCGACTTCTGGTCCCTTGGGCGCCGAGCGGAAGTCGAGCGCCAGCTCGCGGCTCACGGCGTCGAGAGCCGTGCGCAATCCGTCCTGCCGGGGCAGGATCCACGATCCCGCGGGGTAGTCGACGGTCCCGCTGCGAAACGGCTTCTCCGCGATCTCGACCTTGAAGCGCGCCAGGCGGACGCGCGCCGCGAGGAGCGCTTCCTGCCCTGTGTCCCGCAGCAGGAAGACCGGGCCGTCCCCCGTGACCTGCCCCCTGGGCTCCACGTCGGCCTTGAGCGGCTCGGCAGGCGCCCCCTTCACGCGCTCGTCGTCGATGCGCGCCGCGGTCACGCCGAAGCCGACCGGGAAGGCCCACGAGACGTCGTCGTACGGGATGCTCGGCGACTCGGCCGGGAAGCGCTGCGGCTCCAGGACGTCCACGGCGTAGTTCCGGTACGGCTGGTCCAGCTTCACGATGAAGCTGCCGCGCGGAAACGTCCCCTCGGCCACCTTGAGATCGGCGGTCAGCCGGCCGACTTCGATCCGCTGATCGCGCAGGCGGTTGATCATCGCCGCGACGCGCAGCGGATCGTCCTGGCCGTCCGGGATGACGAAGGCGAAGGGCTTCTCGGTCACCCCCTTGCGCCAGGAGTTGTAGCCGGTGCGGTAGAAGTTGCGCAGCATCTCCTGCGCGTGGCGGGCGCTCCAGTCGAGGATCGAGAGCGCGCCGGTCTGCTGGTAGTTCACGTTGTCCCGCATCGACCAGCGGAAGGCCTGGGGCGGCGGCACCGGGCGGAACCACTCGCGGGTCATGTAGGTCTCCTGCTCCGTCCCGCCTCCCAGGATGGAGCGATCGACCGTCTCCGGCGTGGTGTTGCCGAAGGTCTCGTAGCCGCGCCCGATGCTGTTGTGGTTCATGGCGACCGAGTCGAGGTAGTGCAGGCCGAAGTTCTCGCCGAAATCCCAGGTCCAGACGCCCGGCATCCCCATGGCGGTGAGGGCGGTGACCTCGTGGAAGCTCATCTCCAGGAACTGGCTGGTCACGATCGGATCGAGGTGCGGGTTGTAGGGGCCGGTGCCGTTCCAGGTCTGCAGGAGGGCGATCGCCTCGTGCAGGTCGTGCACCACGGTCGGGTGCCAGTCGTGGAACATGTCGTGCACCGCGCGCGTCGCCCCGAACGCCTTCTGGTGCGCGTCGCGGTTGATGTCCACGTAGACGTAGCGGTTCCAGTAGGGCGGGGACATGCGCGGCAGCGCGTCGTAATCGGTCTTCCCCTTGAGGTAGCGGTAGAACCAGTCGGCCACCTTGTCCCGCCCGTCCGGCTCGGCGATCGGGTTGATCAGCACCAGGACCTTCTCGCGGATCGCCCGGATCATCGGCTGCTCGGAGACCGCCAGGCGGTAGGCCAGCTCGAGGCCCATCTCGGGGCTGCCGGTCTCGTCGGCGTGCAGGCCGCAGTTGAAGTAGTAGACCGGCCGCGCCGTCGCGATGATCCGCTCGGCCTCCTCGGGGCTGGTGCGGCGCGGGTCGGCCAGCGCCGCGGTCGCGGCCTTGAGCCTCGCCAGGTCGCGGATGCCCGCCTCGTCGGCGATGACGACCAGCACGATCTCCCTTCCCTCCTCGGTCCTGCCGATCGTCTCGACGCGCAGGCGCGGGGACGCGGCGGCGATCGCCCGCATGTAGCCCTGGATCTGCGCCGCGTGGCTCAGCTCCCCCGCCGCGCCGGCGACGTGGCCGAGGTGCTTGGTGGGGGATGGCACCGTCGACGAGGCCGGCACGTAGGCCACCCAGGGACTCAGGAAGCGCGGCTCGGTCGTGTCCCGCGCGATCGCTTCGACCGAACCCGGCTCGGGCGTGTCGGGGGCGTACGGATTCTCCGCGGCGCGGCTCGAGGTGCAGAGCCCGGCGGCGACGAGCCCCGCGACGAGGTTCGCGACGACGGCGGCGCGCGCTTGACGGGAACGACGACCGGGGACGGGACGATTCATCGCAGGCTCCGATTCGAGTCGTGAAACAGGTGGCCGGAACGCCGGCCATTCAATCACATTTCCGGCCGGGACGGGGCCGGCCGGCGGGATGCTAAGATTCGGCCATCATGGATCATCCCGTCGATCGCGCGCGCCTGCGGACCGGGCGCCTGGCGCGCCTCCAGGCCGCCATGCGCGCGCGGGGCGTCGAGGCCTGCCTGCTGTTCAACGAACCCAACGTCCGGTACGCCACCGGCGCCTCGGCGATGCCGATCTGGAGCAACACGACGTTCGTCCGCTGCGCCCTGGTCCCCGCCGAGGGACGCGCCATCCACTTCGAGCACCCGAACTCGATGCACCTGTTCCGCGGCATCGAGGCCGACGTGCGCCCGATGCACGCCTGGGAGTTCTACGACGACACGGAGTCGCACGCGAAGGCCTTCGCGCGCGAGACGGTCGCCGCCTTGAAGGAGCTGGGCGTGACCGGACCCCGCCTCGCCGTCGACCGGCTGGGAACGCCGGGGTCTCTCGCGCTGCAGCGCGAGGGAATCGTCTTCGTCGACTCGGCCCCGGTCACGACGGCCGCCCGCGAGATCAAGACCCCCGAGGAGATCGCGCTCCTCGAGGCGAACGGCCTGATCCTGATGGACATGCTGGCCGACTTCGAGCGCGCCATCGCCCCGGGCGTGCGCGAGCGCGATCTCCTGGCGGTCCTCGCCGGCACCCTGCTGCGCGGCGGCGGCGAGCACCTCGCCACGAGCACCGTCTGCTCCGGGCCGAACACCAACCCGTGGCGCGCCGAGGCGACCGCCCGTCCCCTCGAGGCGGGCGACCTGGTCTACGTCGACACCGACGCCGTCGGCGTCGAGGGGTACTTCTTTTGCGTGTCGCGCACGTTCTCCTGCGGCGGCCGCCCCCCCACGCCGGCGCAGCGCGAGGTGTACCGGACGGCCCACGACTGGCTGATCAAGATGAAGGATCTGGTCCGGCCCGGGGTGACCTGCCGCGAGCTGGCGGACAGGGCCCCCCGCCTGCCCGCGAAGTACATGCCGCAGCGCTACGAGGTGATGATCCACGGCATCGGGCTCGAGGAGGAGAGCCCGAGCGTCGCCTACCCGGGCGATGCGCAGCCGAACGGCGACCGCGTCCTCGTCGAGAACATGGCCCTGGTCATCGAGCTCTATTGCGGCGAGCTCGGCGGCCGCGACGGGGTGAAGCTCGGCGACCAGGTGATCGTCACGCCCGGGGGGATCCGGAACCTGGTGCCGTACGGATACTCCGCCGATCTCCTGCGTTAGGAGACCCTCGGCTTCCAGACGAGGATCTCCCCCCTGCCAGGAACCGCGGCGTCTCCCGCGTAGCGCTCGTAGGCCCCGTCTTTCTCCTCATGGGGGATGCCGAACCCCAGCGGCGACAGGTGCCTCGCGTACAGCCGCAGGAACGTGGGGTTGTAGGTGCAGGCATACGAGAACGTCGGGAGGAGCGGGATCGGCTGCAGCGAAATGATCGTGCCGCGGGAGATCCAGGCCCCGGTCCGGAGCTCGGCCCCGCCGCGCAGGAGGATCGTCCCCCCCTTCATCTCCAGGCCGGCGAAGTCCCGCGCCTGCCCGCCCACGGCGATGATCCCCCGTCGCATCCGCATCCCGACCTCGAGGCCCGCCGAGCCCCCGATCAGGATCGTCCCGCCCGTCATCCCGGTGAGACTGCCGCGATAGGCGGCGCCGACCTGGCCGCCGGCGTTCCCGCCGACACGAATGCGGCCGCCGGACATCTCGGCGCCGAGCCAGTCCGAGACGTTTCCGGACACCTCGATCGATCCCCCCTGCATGCAGGACCCCAGGTGCATGCCGGCGTTGCCGAGGAGGGTGATGCGCCCGCGGGTCATGCCGCGGCCGATCCACTTGACCTTCGCCGCGTCCCCCCGGATCTCGAGCTCGTCGCCGTGCGGCCCCGCCACCTCGAAGAAATCCCCCACGCTCCGCCGGCTTTTCCCCAGGTGCACGGGAAGGGACCGGATGGCGTCGAGCGTCAGCGCCGCGACGACGTCCGGCGAGAGGGACTCCGCTTCCAGCGGGACCGGAGGCTGCTCTTTGAGGGTCAGTATCGGCATGCGGGCCCCGGAGAGGTCATGCGCAGGGGTGGATGTCCGGCTGCCCGAGCCGCTCCACCTCGACGGCATAGTTGTCGAACGACATCGTGTAGACCTTCTCGAACAGCGGGCGCAGGTACGCCTCGATCCGGTCGTCGAAGGCGGGGCGGGCGATGAACTCCCGGCCGTGCGTCACCGCGCGGATCTCCCCGTCCTCGACGACGATCTCCCCGCCCTTGATGACGTAGCGCGGGTACTCGAACATGCGGCCGTTCGAGGGTCTCTCCTCGTAGAGAGCCAGGTCCGCGTCGGCCCCGACGCCCAGGTGTCCCTTCCGCGACAGGCCGAGGGCGCGCGCCGGGCCCGCCGAGGTGACGATTGCGATCTCCGACAGCGTGTACTGCCGGTCGAGGTCCGGGAGGACCATGCGCTCGCGCGCCTTCGGCGGGAGCTTCTTCAGGCATTCGCGCCTGTGGTCCGCGTCCCTGAGGAGACGGACGAGCTCCGGGTACCGCCAGAAGCCGCCGCCGTTCGGATGGTCGGTGGTCAGGAAGATCCGCCACGGATCGTCGATGAGGAGCAGCAGCTCCAGCCCCGCGGCCCACTGCACCGCGTTGACGAGGCTGCGCTCCTTGTAGGTGTAGGGGACGATGCCGCAGCCGGTCTCGTTCTCCACGTCCACGTTGCTCCACTTGCGCCCGGTGAGACCGTGGAGCACGTGCTCCCACGGGCCGTCGGCGGTGACGGTCATGGCGTCGCCGAACAGGATCGCCCCGGCGTCGGCGGTGAGGTTCTTCTGCGCGTTGAAGGCTTCGGCGAGCGCCTTCGCCTCGGAGCGCATCGTGCCCCACCCGTCTCCGCCGTAGGCGTGGAACTGCAGGTGCGCCAGGTGGGCCCTGTGACCCTCGAGGACCTTCATCGTCTCGAGCGTGGTCTGCACGTTGCCGGGCATGCCGAGATTGTTGCCGTGGAGGTGGAGCGGGTGCGGCATCTTCAGGTCGTCGACGATCCCGGCGAGGCCGGAGATGATCCGCGCGGGCGTCAGGTGGCCGTAGCCCGGGATGGACGCAGAGAGCGTGCTGGCGTTCTTCCCCGACTTCCAGGCGACGACCCCGCCGGGGTTGACCGCCTTCACGCCGTACGCCTTGGCCGCCCAGATGAGCCAGGCCACGACGTCCCTGGCCCGCTCGGCCTCGCCCGCCTCCAGGAGGTCGAGGACGATCTCGTTGTTGGCCATCAGCACCAGGGAGGACTTGTCCAGGATCGGGATGTCGTGCAGCTCTTCGTGCGTGTGCCGGGCCGACAGGATCGGGACGGCGGCCTCGTTCACGGTCGTCCAGCCCATCCCGGCGTACATGTAGCCGGTCGCGAACGTGGTGGGCGTGATGCCGCCCAGGCCGGCGCGGCGATCCGGGGCGTGGATGAAGCGGACCGCGCGCCGGTAGCTCTCCGGCGTGACGCCCCGGGCGAAGTTCATGGCCGCCCCCGCGACGTGCGTGTGGACGTCGACCCCGCCGGGGAAGACGACCAGGCCGGTCGCGTCGAGGGAGCGGCCGCCCTCGACCCCGGAGACAATCCGGCCGTCCGCGATGCAGATGTCCTTGACGACGCCGAGGACGCCGTTCGCCGGATCGTGGACCGTCCCGCCCGTTATCTTCAGCATGAAGTCACCGGCCAGGAGAGAACTACGCGCTGGCGATGCGCGCGTCCGGGGAGGGAGTCCACGCGGGTTTCGCCGCGACCGCCCGGCGGATGCGCCGGATGACGTCTTCGTCGGTCGGATAGGGCGACTTCAGGGCCGGCCGCAGCGGCAGGGGCACCTCGTCCATGCGATAGACGGTGCCGGGGGCGCTGATGCCCGTGGCCGCCGTGGTGATGTGCACCCGGGCCAGGCGGCTCGTGTGCGTCACCTTGGGATCCAGCACGATGGTCGGGATGCGCGCGAGGTGATCGATCCCGGGCTGCGGCATCGTCGCCCCGGGGTCCGCTCCCAGGATGAGGGCGGCGTCGTTGTCCCCGCGGACCAGCAGGTCCACGGTCGAGAACTCTCCCGGATTGAAGCGCGGGTAGCCCCGGGCCAGGCTGACGCCGAACGGGAATCCCGTGGTCCACCGCAGCACCATGTCCGACCCGGTCACGTTGCCGTGCCCGCGCATCGGCATGCAGACGAACTTGGTGAAGGCGTTCAGCTCGGCCGCCAGCCTCAGGATGGCCGCCGAGTTCATGTGCTTGCCGCGGGTCATCGAGACGCCCATCCCGAAGAAAATCACGCCGAACCGGGCCCGCTTCATGCGATCGACGAGGTCCTGCAGCTGCGGGATCGTGAGCCCGGTCTCCGCGACGCTCGCCTCGTCGACCCTCTGGTTCTTGAGAAGGGCGCGCAGCGTGGTCAGGACCTCGAAGTCCTTCCCCGGCCTCAGCTGCAGGAAGATGTCCGCGGCCCGCACGCTGGGGGTCTCCCGGATGTCCACCAGGACCATGGTGCGCCCCTTGCGTCCCTCGGGCACGAACCTCCCCTTCTGCGTCAGGGTGTACTTGGTGAAATGCCGCGGATGGCATTCGGCGGGATTCCCCCCCCAGTAGACGATGAAATCCGCCCGGTTCTTGACTTCGCCCAGGGTGCAGGTGACCTTGCCACCCAACTGGGCGGCTATCTCGGTGGGGCCGTGTCAAAGCGAGGTGTGGCTGTCGACCACACCTCCAATCAGCTCGCTGAGGGCCACCGCCTCCCGCTGGGCCTCGCAGGTGATGTTGCTCAGCCCGTACACCAGGGGCATGTGGGCGTCATGCAGGAAGCCGGCCGCGGCCTCGACGGCGGCTTCGACCGTGGCGGGCTTGCCGTCGATCAGCGCGTCGGGGAAGAGGCGCTCCGCCGTGTGGTTCTTGAACCAGGCGTCGCCGAGGGAACAGGCGTTCCGGGCCTTGACGATCCGGTCGCCATCGGCGTGCAGCTCGATGTCGTCGCAGACGCAGCCGCAGAACGTGCACGTGGCGTTCTTCACGACCGTGACGCTCATCGCGACTCCCCTTCACGCCGTCCCGGGCCTCCCGGACCGGGAGGCACGACGAAGGTTCAGCCAAGCTCCCGGCCGCGGAAGCTCCCCCGGGTGCGGCGCGGCATGTATCGCCCTTCCCCGACCATCTCCCAGGATGGCGCGTCCTGCGCCCGGTGCTCCGGGAGGTTTCGGACGACGCAGATCCCGTCCGACTGCGGGAAGGCCGCGGACCAGGCGGTCTTCATGACGCCACCGGGGCCGCCGGCCCCTCCGACGGCATCGGCTCGACCTCGACCTCCCATCCCTTGGAGGTCGGCATCCCGGTCCCGTCGGTGCCCTGGCCCATCAAGTGGCAGGTGGGCGGTCCGTAGGGGACGAAGATCATCCCCCGGGGGATTTTCCCTTCCAGGCACCGGAACGTCGCCTCGCCGTTCGAGGACCGGACTCGCACGGTGCTGCCGGACGGCACCCCGATCTCCTTCATGTCCTCGGCGTTCATGCTCATGGTGCTCACGATCGCCTTGTACTCGGCGTGATCCTTGCCCACGTTGATCTGCTGGCCCTGCTTCGTGGTGCGGCCGGCGTTCATGATGAAGCGTTTTCGTTCCATGAAACACACTCCCCGCGCCGTGTTCCGGCGAGCCGGATCATAGCATGGCCTCCGCGGTCACCCGCGGCCGGGGCGCCCCGGTTTCACGGGACGGCATCGAACAGGGCGTGCAGCCGGAAGTGGTGCTTGCCGAGCCTGCCGCCGTAGTTCCCGGCCGAGATCTCGACGACGCCGGGACGGCACGCGGCCTCGATGCCGGCGCGCAGGGCGGTCTCGATCGCGGCCCGGTCGAAGCCGTTCACCACGATCTCGAGCACCGAGTTCACCTCCGCCGGCAGGACGCTCTTCACGCCCTTCCGTCCCCGGAGGGTCGGGCAGTATGCGTCGTTGGTGGATGCGATCATCTTCTTGTAGCGCTTCGCCCCGACCTTGCTGCCGCTGCGGACCACGCCGCCGGGGAAGGGAAGGACGACGCCGCGCACCCGGCGCATGGCCTCGACCGCCGCCTCCGCCGCCGCGAGCGCCGCGTCCGGGTCCCGCGCCAGGATCAGGAAGTTGCCGCCGCCGATCCCCTTCTGCACGCCGAAGGACTCCTGCACGAGGAACTCCCCTTCCATCACCGGGATCCTCCAGTAGCGCTTCCCCTCCAGCATCTTGCTCGACTGGTACCCGTCGCCGAAGTGGCGCAGCACGCCGCCGACGACGACCCGCTCCTCCGCCCCGGGCAGGCCGTCGAAGCAGGCCGTGGTCGGGCACGTGAGGATCGTCTGTCCCACCCTCTCGACCAGCCGCTTGCCGAGCCCCTCGGCGTCGAAGGCGAACAGCGGCACGCTCAGTCCCGGCCGCCCGTCGGGCGTTTCATCCGGGGCCAGCTCCGCCTCGATCCCCGCCTCGACCTTGCAGCCGATGACCGACGTGGCGAAGCCGGTCATGGCGCGCGCGGCCGTCAGCGCCCACGCCTGCGAACGCGCCGTGATCACGACGCGCGCCGCCCGCATGTCGAAGGCCTCGGCGAACGTGTCGACGATCCGCACCCCGCGCCGTTCCATCCCGTGCACCTCCGCCCTGTCGCCGGTCCTGTCGAGGCCGCGCGCCGGCGACGCGGGCGCAAATCTTACCATTCGGCCCTTCGGGCGGCCGCCGGGCGCCGGGCGGGGCCGCCGGTCCTGGCCATTCCGCGACGTGTGCGAGACAATGCGCCGGTGGAGGGTCGCGACGCGATGGACCTGGTCCTGCAGATCGCAGCCGGGATCGGCCTGGCGTCCTGCGCGGGGCTGCGGGCGTTCCTGCCGCTGTTCGTCGTGGGGACCGCGGCGCGCGCCGGATGGCTGCGCCTGGGCGAGGGATTCGCCTGGCTCGACTCGACCCCGGCGCTGGTGATCCTGGGGACGGCGGTGGTCGCCGAGATCCTGGCCGACAAGTTCCCGGTCGTCGATCACGCCCTGGATGCCGCCGGCGTCTTCGTCAAGCCGATCGCCGGCGCGCTCGTGATCGCCTCGACCCTGACCGCGACCAGCCCGCTGGCCGCGACCGTCCTGGGCCTCATCCTCGGCGCGCCGGTCGCGACCGGGGTCCACCTGATCAAGGCGAAGACCCGCCTCCTGTCGACCGTCACGACGCTGGGATTCGCCAATCCGGTCCAGAGCCTCGTCGAGGATGCCGCCTCGATCGCCGGCTGCGTCCTGAGCCTCGTCGTCCCGATCGCCGTCCTCGGCCTGGTCCTCGCGCTGGCGGCGGTGCTCTTGTGGCCCCGCCGGCGGGATCGGCGGCCGTGACGGCCGGTCAGTCCCGCGGCGCTCCGCCGGCCTCTCCTTCGGTCGTCCTGTGGAGCCTCTGGATCACCTCGTCGTAGTAGGGGCGGTCCTTCAGGCTGGCGTATTCGCCCGGGAAGCAGATGGTGGTCAGATCGGCTGAGGCGGCGGTGAAGGCGCTCAGCGTGACGGCGCAGCGGAGCCCGTTCGCGAGGCGCGTGTTGTCGATCATCGGGAAGTCGAAGAAGCCCACTTCGAAGGCGGCGCGCGTGTCGACGCCCGCGTCCTCGCCGGGTTGCGCCGCGACCTCGAGGCGCACGTAGATCTGCTCCATGTCCGGGTTCACGCCGAGCACGCGCAGGCCCACCGAGCTGGTCTTGCCATCGACGTGCAGCTCTTCGCCGTCGAGCTGGACGCCCGCGCGGCCCGCGGCCTTCAGCTCTTCGAAGTCGACCGTGCGGCGGAAGCTCTTGCCGCGGCCCTCGAGCGCGAACAGCTGCTTCTCGGCGATCTCGCGCGCGACGCGGTTGATGCGCCCGAGCTGGTCGGAGCGCGCGTCTTCCTTCGAGCGCGCGATGCGCCGCCGCACGTCGAGGAACAGCGGCTTGAGGTTGAGCGAGTCGTGGAAGTTGTAGGC
>DATNEZ010000590.1:0-4264 GCA_035606645.1 Binatia bacterium | reverse complement strand
CCGACCACCGTCCACTGCGACCACCTGATCCAGGCGCGCGCCGGCTCCGGTCCCGACATGAGCGTCGCGCTGAAGGAGAACGGCGAGGTCTACGAGTTCCTGCGCGCCGCCTCCGCCAAGCACGGCATCGGGTTCTGGGAGCCGGGGGCGGGGATCATCCACCAGGTGGTGCTGGAGAACTATGCGTTTCCGGGGGGCCTGATGATCGGCACGGACTCGCACACCCCCAACGCCGGCGGGCTGGCGATGGCGGCGATCGGCGTCGGCGGGGCCGATGCCGTGGACGTCATGGCCGGGTTCGCCTGGGAGGTGCTGTACCCCCGGATCGTCGGCGTGCGCCTCACCGGCGAGATGTCGGGCTGGACCGCGCCGAAGGACGTCATCCTGAAGGTGCTCGGCATCCTGACCGTCACGGGCGGGACCAACCGGATCGTCGAGTACTTCGGCCCCGGCGCGCGCACCATCTCCTGCACGGGCAAGGGGACGATCACCAACATGGGGGCCGAGCTGGGGGCCACGACCTCGATCTTTCCGTACGACGACAAGATGGACGCCTACCTGCGCGCCACCAACCGCGCCGCCCTGGCCGACCTCGCGCGGGAGCGGGCGCACCTCGTGGGGCCCGATCCCGAGGTCGAGGCGGATCCGAAGAAGTACTTCGAGCGGGTCATCGAGATCGACCTGTCGAAGCTCGAGCCGCACCTCGTCGGTCCGCACACTCCCGACCTGGCCCGCCCGGTCTCGGAGATGGCCGGCGCGGTCGGCGAGCACGACTACCCGGACGCCATCTCGGTGGCGCTGGTCGGCTCGTGCACCAA
Source organism: Binatia bacterium (assembly GCA_035606645.1). Classification (GTDB taxonomy): domain Bacteria; phylum Acidobacteriota; class Polarisedimenticolia; order Gp22-AA2; family Gp22-AA2; genus Gp22-AA3. Next base: position 3,446 of record DATNEZ010000590.1, on the reverse strand, counting down.
CTCGTCGTACGAGGACATCAGCCGGGCCGCCGACGTGGCCCTGCAGGCCCGGCAGCACGGTGTGAGGATGGTGGTGCCGCTCCTGGTGACGCCCGGCAGCAACCAGATCTTCGAGACCATCAAGAGGGACGACCAGATGGCCGCCCTCGAGGCGGTCGGGGCCACGGTCCTCGCGAACGCCTGCGGACCGTGCATCGGCCAGTGGCGCCGCGAGGAGATCAAGAAGGGGCAGCGCAACACCATCGTCACCTCGTTCAACCGCAATTTCCCGGGGCGCAACGACGCCAACCCGGAGACCCTGGCCTTCATGGGGAGCCCGGAGATCGTCATGGCCTACGGCCTGGCGGGACGCCTGTCGTTCAACCCGATGCGCGACGAGCTGCCGGGACCCGGCGGCCCGTGGACCCTCAAGCCGCCGGCGAAGGCGCCGGAGATCCCCGAGCGCGGCTTCGTCCTGACGCGCCAGGGATTCGTCCCCCCGGCGGACGATCCGGCTTCGGTCGATCTGCATGTCGACTCGAACAGCGAAAGGCTCCAGCTCCTGCAGGCGTTTGGTCCGATGGTGGACGCCGACTTCGTCGACATGCCGCTGCTTCTCAAGACGAAGGGAAAGACGACGACCGATCACATCTCCCCCGCCGGATTCTGGCTGCGCTTCCGCGGGCACCTCGACAAGATCAGCGACAACATGTTCACCGGCGCGATCAACGCCTTCACCGGCGATCGCGGCAAGACCATGAACCTGGCGACCGGCGAGCGCGGTGTCGACGTGCCGAAGGTGGCGCGCGCCTACAAGGCGGCCGGCCGGAAGTGGGTCGTGGTGGGGGACGAGAACTACGGCGAGGGATCGAGCCGCGAGCACGCGGCGATGTCGCCGCGCTACCTGGGCTGCGCCGCGATCCTCGCGCGCTCCTTCGCCCGGATCCACGAGAGCAATCTGAAGAAGCAGGGGGTGCTGCCCCTGGTGTTCAACGACCCCGCCGACTACGACCGGGTGCGGGAGGACGACCGGCTCACCCTGTCCAACCTGAGCGACCTGGCGCCCGGCGTCCCGGTCAGCGCCATCCTGCGTCACGCCGACGGCGCGATCGACACGATCGTCCTGAAGCACAGCCTGAACAACGAGCAGATCTCCTGGTTCCGCGCCGGCTCCGCGCTCAACCTGCTGCGCCGGCAGCAAGGCCCCGCCCCCGGCATCGTGGCGCCGCCGTCGGCCTGATCGCATGCCTGAGCTTCCCGAAATCGAGACGATCCGCCGGGGGCTCGGCCCGCTCCTCATCGGCCGTCGCGTCCGGGGGGTCGTGGTGCGCGACGACCGCCTGCGGGTGCCGATCCGGAAACGGGCGCTCCTGAAGCTGCGCGGAGCCCGGGTCGACGGCATCCGCAGGCGCAGCAAGTACCTCCTGCTCGACACCGACGCCGGCCTGACGCTCCTGGTCCACCTGGGGATGACGGGGCAGATCTGGGTCTGCGACGCCTCCCGGCCGCTCCGCCCGCACGAGCACGTCGTCCTGGCGCTCGACGACGGCCGCGAGCTGCGCTACGCGGACATCCGCCGCTTCGGCATGCTGGAAGTGGTGCGGAGCGACCGGCTCGCCGTGCATCCGCGCCTGAAGGGGCTCGGACCCGAGCCGCTCGAGGAGGGGATCGACGCCGGGTCGTTGTTCCGGGCCGGACGAGGCCGGGCCAAGCCGGTGAAGAACTTCCTGATGGACACCCGCTCCATCGCGGGCGTCGGGAACATTTACGCCTGCGAGGCGCTCCACCGGGCCGGGATCGGCCCGAGGCGCCCGATCGGGCGGATCGGCCTCGAGGGCTGGGGGCGCCTGGTCGCCTCCCTGCGGGACGTCCTGAACGAGGCGATCACGGCGGGCGGCACGACGCTGCGGGATTTCCTGAACGCGGAGGGGGACGCCGGATACTTCGCGATCTCGCTGCGGGTCTACGACCGGAAGGGGAAGCCGTGCGGCCGGTGCGCCAGGCCGATACGCCGCATCGTCCAGGCAGGCCGCAGCACCTTCTACTGTCCGGGCTGCCAGCGCTAGCCCGGGCCTAGGCCGTCCTGCGCCCGGCCTCCACCCGCCGCCGCTCGGCGTCGAGCGCCTTGCGGACCCGGGCGAACTCCTCCTGGATGGACGCCAGGCGGAGCCCGGTCTCGGTCATCCTGCCGGCCTTGCCGCATTCCTCCATGCCGGCGCACATCCTGGACATCTCCTGCGCTCCGAGCGTGGCGCAGCTCCCCTTGAGGCTGTGCGCCGCCTTCACCAGCCCCTCCTTGTCGCTGCGATCGACCGCCTCGCTCAGGCCGGCCAGGCGCTTGGGGGCCTCCTCGAGGAACTTGTCGATGAGCGCGATGAGGAACCCGCCGGTGCCGCCATCCGCCTGCTTGAGCTGACCGAACACTTCCGGATCCAGAGCTTCCATCGGCTTTCCTTTCTTCTTCGAGGAGGACGTGGCGCGCGCCCGGTGCGCGGCGGGGGGAACGGCGTTCTCGGCCGGCGTCGGAGGCAGCCAGCGCTCCAGCGTGACCCGGAGCTCCTCCATCTTCACCGGCTTGCGGAGGTAGTCGTCCATCCCCGCGGCCAGGCACTTCTCGCGGTCGCCTTTCATGGCGTTCGCGGTGACCGCGATGATCGGCATGTGCTGCCCGGTCGCCTTCTCCGCCTCCCGGATGGTCCGCGTCGCATCGTAGCCGTCCATGTGCGGCATCTGGCAATCCATCAGGATCAGGTCGAAGGGCAGGGTGCGGAACGCCTCAACCGCCTCCGCGCCGTTCGCGGCCACCTCGGCGTGGTATCCGAGCCGCAGCAGGATCTGGACCGCGACCAGCTGGTTCGTCTCGTTGTCGTCGACCACCAGGATGCGTTTCTTGCCCTGTCCCTTCATCTCTTTCAGGCTGTGGCGCGTGACCAGCGGACGCTCCGGTGAGCCGCCCGCCCCGGACCCGGCGGACGCGTCGATCCCGGCCTCGGCCTGCTCGCCCGCCATCACCGTGGCGATGCAGTCGTAGAGCTGCGACTGACCCGCCGGCTTGGTGAGGTACCCCGAGTAGCCGGCGCGGCGCGATTCGGCGGCGTGGCCCCGCATGCCGATGCTGGTCAGCATGATCAGCCGCATGCCCGCCAGCCGCCTGTCGGCCTGGATCGCCCGGGCCAGCTGCAGCCCGTCCATCTCCGGCATCTGCATGTCGACGATCGCCAGGTCGTGGCGCTTTCCGCGGTCGGCCGCGGCGACGAGGATGTCCAGCGCCTCGCGGCCCCCCGGCGCCTCCTCGGGGAGCATGCCCCAGGAGCGGGCCTGTTCCATCACGATGCGGCGGTTCGTGGTGTTGTCGTCCACGACGAGCAGGCGCAGATCGCGCAGGCTCTCGAGCGGCTGCGGCAGGGGGACCGCGTCCCCGGCCTGCTTCCTGAGACGCACCGTGAACCAGAAGGTGCTCCCCTTTC
>DATNEZ010000564.1:0-3539 GCA_035606645.1 Binatia bacterium | reverse complement strand
GAGGCGTTTCACATCGCCCGCACCGGGCGCCCCGGACCGGTGGTCATCGACCTGCCCAAGGACGTTACCGCGGCGAAGACGACGTTCGCCTGGCCGGAGACGGTCGATCTCCCATCGTACCGTCCGGTGGGGAAGGGGGATCCGGAGAAGGTGCGCCAGGCGGTCTCCATGCTGATGACCGCGGAGCGGCCCCTGCTGTACGTCGGCGGCGGCGTGGTGAACGCCGACGGCGCCTCGGCGCTGTCCGCCCTGGTCGAGGCCCTCAACCTTCCCGTCACGCCGACCCTCATGGGTCTCGGCGGCTTCCCCTCGGCGCACCCGCTCTGCATGGGGATGCTCGGGATGCACGGCACCTACGCCGCCAACATGGGGGTGTCGAACGCCGATCTCCTGGTCGCGGTCGGGGCGCGCTTCGACGATCGCGTCACCGGGCGGCTGAAGGACTTCGCCCCGCACGCCAAGGTCGTGCACATCGACGTGGACGCCTCGTCGATCAACAAGAACCGCCAGGTCGAGGTCGGCATCGTCGGCGACGCCCGGCTCGTCCTCGAGCAGATGCTTCTGTGCCTCAATCGCGACATGCGGCTCGAAGGGCCGCCGCCGCGCGAGGCGTGGTGGACGACTTTGCGCGGCTGGTCGTCGCAGCATCCCTTCCGCTACCGCAAGCGCAAGGATGTCATCATGCCGCAGGCGGTGATCGAGGAGCTGCACCGGCTGACCGGCGGCGACGCCATCGTGACCTCGGACGTCGGGCAGCACCAGATGTGGGTGGCGCAGTACTACGGCTTCAAGCGACCCCGCCAGTGGCTGAACTCGGGCGGGCTGGGGACGATGGGATACGGGTTCCCCGCGGCGATCGGCGCCGCCAAGGCCCATCCCGGCCGGCCGGTCGTGTGCGTCACCGGCGACGGCTCGTTCCAGATGTGCATCCAGGAAATGGCGACGGCCGTGCAGGAGAAGGTGAATGTCAAGGTGGTCGTGATCAACAACAACTACCTCGGCATGGTGCGCCAGTGGCAGGAGCTGTTCTACTCGCGCACCTACAGCGAGGTCGGGATGGAGTGGCTTCCCGACTTCGTCAAGCTGGCGGAGGCGTATCACGCCAAGGGTCTTCGCGCCACCACCCCCGCGGAGCTGCGGCCGGTCCTCGAGCAGGGGCTTGCGACCCCCGGGCTCGTGGTCCTCGACATGATCGTGTCCCAGGAAGAGAGCGTCTACCCGATGGTCCTTGCGGGCGCGTCGCTGCAGGAGATGGTGCTGGAGCCGCCCGACGACGGCTCGGAAGACCCGGAGCCGAGGGACCTGGCATGAACGGCGACGGCGGCGCGCGGCACATCCTGTCGATCCTGGTCGAGAACCGGTTCGGGGAGCTGTGCCGCGTCGTCGGTCTGTTCTCGGGGCGCGGCTACAACATCGACTCGCTGTGCGTCGCGCCGACCTCCGACCCCGCCTTCTCGCGCATCATCCTGACCACGAACGGCAGCGATGCGATCATGGAGCAGATCATCAAGCAGGTCGGAAAGCTGGTGCGCGTCCTCGAGGTGATCGATCTCAACGACGTCGAGCACGTCGAGCGCGAGATGGCCCTCTTGATCGTCACGACCCGGAACCCGGCCGAGCGCCAGGAGGTCCTGAACCTGGTCGGCGTGTTCCGCGCCAAGGTGATCGACATCGCGCCGGACGCCATCACCGTGGAGACGACCGGCAGCCAGGACAAGGTGGACGCCCTCCTGGGTCTCCTGAAGCCGCTCGGGATCAAGGAGATCGTGCGGACCGGGGCGGTGGCGATCCCGCGGATCAGCGCGACGCGGGGCCGCGACGAGGTGCATGGACCGGCGCTCGCGGTGCCGGAGGCGGACAGCGCGGTTTGAAGATCGATGTGAAGATCGAAAGGAGCGCTCGTGTCTGAAGGGAAGCTGAGCATCTATTACGACCGGGACGCCGATCCGAAGCGTCTCGCGGGAAAGAAGATCGCCATCCTGGGATACGGCAGCCAGGGGCACGCGCACGCCCTCAACCTGAAGGACGGCGGGCACCGGGTCGCCGTCGGGCTGCGGCCGGACAGCCCGTCGCGCGCGAAAGCGCAGGCGGCGGGGCTCGAGGTCATGGACACGGCGGAGGCGGCGCGCTGGGGGGACATCGTCATGATGCTCGTCCCCGACGAGCTGGCGCCGGAGACGTACGAGCGCGACGTCGCGCAGGGGCTGTCGGCGGGGAAGTGCTTCGCGGTGGCCCACGGCTTCTCGATCCATTTCAGGAAGATCGTCCCGCCGAAGGACGTGAGCGTCTTCATGGTGGCGCCGAAGGCCCCCGGGCACCAGGTGCGGAACGAGTTCACCAAGGGGACCGGCGTGCCGATGCTCCTGGCGGTTCACCAGGACCCGAAGGGGGACGCGAAGGGGATCGCCCTGGCGTACGCCTGCGCCATCGGCGGCGGCCGTGCCGGCGTCATCGAGACCACCTTCAAGGACGAGACCGAGACCGACCTGTTCGGCGAGCAGGCGGTCCTGTGCGGCGGCCTGACGGCGCTCATCACCGCCGGGTTCGAGACGCTGGTCGAGGCCGGCTACCCGCCCGAGATGGCCTACTTCGAGTGCCTGCACGAGATGAAGCTGATCGTCGACCTGGTCTACGAGGGAGGCATCCAGACCATGCGCTACTCGGTCAGCAACACCGCCGAGTACGGCGACCTGACGCGCGGTCCCCGGATCGTCACGGACGAGACGCGCCGGACCATGCGCGCGCTGCTCGCCGACATCCAGTCCGGGAAGTTCGCCGACGAGTGGATGGCCGAGCACAAGGCCGGCAAGCCGAACTTCAAGAGGCTCGAGGCGGCGGGGAAGGAGCACCTCATCGAGCGGGTCGGGGAGAGACTGCGCGGCATGATGCCGTGGCTCGGCAAGAACCGCCTGGTCGACCGGAGCAAGAACTGATGGGCCAGGAATTGATGGCCCAGGGGCTTCTGGCATCCCGCCTGCACGCGGGGAAGGAGACGCACGCCCCCTGGGTGTGGGTCAACGGCGGCTTCGTGCGCTCGGAAGATCTCAAAGCGCACTACTTCTCGCACGCCCTGCACTACGGCAGCGGCGTGTTCGAGGGGATCCGCTGCTACGAGACGTCGACCGGGCCGGCGGTCTTCCGGCTGCGCGACCACATGGATCGGCTCCTGGCCTCCGCGAAGGTCTACCGGCTGGCCCTCGGGTTCGGGGCCGCCGACCTGTGCGCCGCGGCGCTCGAGACGGTCAAGAGGAACGGCGTGACCAACGGCTACATCCGGCCGCTGGCGTTCTACGGCGAGGGGACGATCCACCTGACCCCCGAGAACCGCTGCCCGACCGAGGTGCTCATCGCCGTCCGCCCGCTCGGCGCCTACCTGGGGGACGACGGCCTGGCGAAGGGGGTCCCGGTCATCCTGTCGTCGTGGCGCAAGTTCGACCGCACCATGCTGCCGCCCCACGTGCAGGGGTGCGGCCATTACACCAACTCGATCCTGGCGGCCCAGGAGGCGGCGGGGAAGGGGGCGGTCGAGGCGATCCTGC
>DATNEZ010000561.1:0-5885 GCA_035606645.1 Binatia bacterium | reverse complement strand
CCCCCGTGCCGCAGGTCGTCGACCCCAGGCTCTCGTCCGTCGCCCCGTCGCAGTCGTCGTCGATGTTGTTGCACGTTTCAGCCGTCGGCGTCCCGGGCGTACAGGTCTGCGGCACCCCACCGACGCAATTGTTGACCGTCCGCGAGCAGCCCCCCGTGCCGCAGGTCGTCGACCCCAGGCTCTCGTCCGTCGCCCCGTCGCAGTCGTCGTCGATGTTGTTGCACGTTTCAGCCGTCGGCGTTCCGGGCGTACAGGTCTGCGGCACCCCGCCGACGCAGGCGTTCACGGTCCGGGCGCACGCCCCGGTTCCGCACGAGGTGCTCCCCAACCCCTCGTCCACCTGTCCGTCGCAGTCGTCGTCGATGTTGTTGCAGATCTCGGGAGACGGCACGCACGGCTGGCCGCCGAACCCGAGATAGAGATGGGCTCCCCCTGAACTCTCTACTTGCAAGCTGGTATTGTTCAGGCCGATGGCGCCGGCGATGAAGTCCCCCCGTCCGTCGCCATTCACGTCCCCCGCGCGGGCCAGGGAGCCGCCCAGTTGCGCGTTGGGCTGGGTCTCCTGGGCGCTGAACGCCGCCTGGTTGCCCAGTCCATTGACGCCACCCGTATAGGCCTTGATCAGTCCTACTGCCACAATGCTCTGGTCGTCGACGCGCGGCGCCCCGATGACCACGTCGCCGAACCCGTCGCCGTCGAGGTCCCCCACGCCGGCCACGGCCGTGCCGAACTCGGCCGGGTTCACGTTGCTCTTCGCGAACCAGCTGGACGCGAGGCTCAGGCCCGCCGTGGATCCGTGGTAGACGATGGCCCGGCCCGAGTCATAGAACGGTGCCCCGACGATCACGTCGTCGAACCCGTCATGGTTGACGTCCCCCGCGGAGTCCACGGAGTAGCCCAGGCGGGCAAGCGTCTTGCCGCTGTCGGCGGTCCACACGGGGTTCGGCGAGAGCCCCGAGGGCGTGCCACCATAAGCGAAGGCGCGACCCTCGTCGGAGAAACCGGCGTTGTCGTAGAGCGGCGCGCCGACGATCACGTCGTCGAATCCGTCGCCGTTCACGTCGCCGGCGGACGCCACCGAGAAACCGAAGGCCGAGCTGAACAATCCGCTCCCCGCGGTCCAGGCCGGGGAGCCGGACGGGCCGGCGGCCGACCCGAGATAGAGAAAGGCGTGTCCTTCATCCGTGTTGAAGGGGGTGTCGAAGTCCGGTGCGCCCACGATCACGTCCGCATAGCCGTCGCTATTCACGTCCCCCGCCGAGGCCACCGAGGACCCGAACTTGGCGCCGTTCTGGTCGGGCTCTGCGGTCCACACCGGCACCGTCCCCAGCCCCGCGGCCGACCCCAGGTAGACGAAGGCGCGCCCCTCGTCCACCTGCACGTTGTCGAACAGCCGTGCCCCGACGATCACGTCGTCGTAGCCGTCGTTGTTCACGTCCCCCGCCGAGGCAACCGAATAACCGAACCAGGCGCCGGCCTGGCCTCCGTCCGCCGTCCACGCCGGCTGCGATGCAGGCCCGGCCGGCGAGCCCAGGAAGACAAAGGCCCGTCCCTCGTCGAAGTTTCCGCCGTCGAAGCGCGGCGCGCCGACGATCACGTCGGCGTAGCCGTCGCCATTGACGTCCCCGGCGCCGGACACCGACGCGCCGAACCGCTCTTCGAACTGATCCCCCAATGCCGTCCAGGCGGGAGTCACGATGGTGGGATCGACCACCAGCGGGTAGGGACGCCCCTGATCCGCGACCGCGATCCGGATCGCCCCGGGCACGAGCCGCATCTCCGCCGGCACACGACGGCCGGCCGCGTCGAGGACCACGAGTCCGGACTGGCGCAGTGACAAGGTTCCGTCCGGAGCGGCGAACGCGATCGCGTCGTTCCCTTCGGCGCTCGCCACGAGACTTCCCGAATGGCCGATCTCCAGGACCAGGCGGGATTCGGGTGCTCCGGCCGCCGGGGGCTCTTCGATCGTGAATCCCTGCTCGAGCCCACCCGGCTCGTTGACGTACCACTCGGTCAGCCCGAGGGAGTCCCGATGCTGCTCGACCCGTGCCCCATTCGCCCGGACGACGGCCCGAGGGACCGGATGCAGGGCCCCCTCCCTCCCGAAGGCCCGCAGCCGGAGGGACAGCCTCCAGCGGGCCGGATTGGGGCCACGAGGCGTGAGGCTGACCCCCGTTGCGTCTGCCCTGGTCCTGATGCCCTGGGCTCGATTGGGGGCGGACCAGGAGCCATCGTCCCCCTCGCTGAAGGAATATTCACCTCGAGCGATATCGTCCAGGCCGATGGTAATGAGGGGAACGGAATGAGCGAGATGGTTGGCAGGGTGGCCCGGTAGCAATGTGGAAGCCGTGAGGACCGCCGCCGCCGCAACCGCTCCGAGGCGTACACGCCGCATGCGCACCTCTCCCTGGGTACCTGTGGGAATTCAATGGGATATACGAGGGAAACGACGCCAATGCAACCGGAGAACGCTAGATACCGTCGATCTGCGCGGACGCGGGCGCCCTGCTGTCCTGCACCACGGACTGAACCCGGGCCCCCGTCACGGGCAGGCGGCCAGGCGCTGGCCGAAGTACTCCGCGAGAATCACCAGGTCGAGCGGCCCGACGAACTGGTCGCCGTCGAGGTCCGCCGCGGCGCTGAATCTTTGATCCCCCGCGACCGAGTTCCAGGCGCGCGCCAGGACGTTGAGGTCCCCTCCGTCGATCCGGCAGCTGCCGTCGATGTCGGCGGTCTTGACCACGACTATCGCGGCCGGCCGGCTGCCTGAAAGACCGTCCGGATTGGTGACCGTGACGGTCCTCGGCCCGAGATCCGCCGATTCCTGCACCGTCACGGGGACCGCCAGCTTCGAGCTCGCCTCGAACGTCGCCGGGCCCGCCGAGATCCCGGGGCCGGGATCGAGCCGGGCGCCGGGCCGAAAGTTCGCGCCTGCGGCCCGGAGCACGAAGTCCCCTCCCTGCAGGACGTAGACCGAGGCCGTCCCCGCCTCGACCACCGAGTCGACGACCGGCGGCGGGCCGTCGACGACCGCGGTCACGACCTGGGGTCCGCTGATCGTCGCCGCTTCCCTGCTGACCATCGAGCTGGTCCCGTTGACGACGATCCCCGCTTCGGGCCGCAAGGCCGGCGCCCGGACCGTCATCTCCACCGAGCCGGACGACCCGCCGGGGAGCGACCCGATCTCCCACGTGACGACGCCCCCCGAGAAGAGGCCGCCCGATGTGGCCGACACGAAGCTCGTCTCGGGCGGCACCCGGTCGCGGATGGCCACGCCGGTCAGGCCCGCCGGGCCCGGATTGGCATAGCGGAGCGTGTACGTGATCGTCCCTCCTGCCGTCACCGGCCCCGGCGCGCCGGTGACGAGGAGCGACGGCGGGATCGACAGGGGCGGCGCGTCGAGCAGGAGCTGGGCCGGGACCTTGACCAGGAAGGCGTCCAGCCGGTCGCCGCCAGCGTTGCCGGTCCAGATGAAATACTGTCCCGTGACGTCCAGGTTCCCCTTCGGCTCCTTGGCGTAGTCGTTGCCCCCTCCCGCGGCATCGAGGTCGGTCATCACCGGGGCGACGACCAGGACATCGGGGGATCCGTCCAGGCGGAAGCAGATGATCTCGTTCGACCAGACGGCGGTGGTTCGCGACGCGGTGCTGCCGCAGGCGAACTGCTGGTTCAGCGGCACTCCCGGACGCGCGTTCCCATGCGCGATGTGGGCGGGCGCCGGCGCCGACCAGCCGGCGCTGTGCGACACCAGGAGGCCCGAGAGGGGATCCCTGGCGAAGTCCCACAGGAGGATCGCGTTCGGCGCCAGGTTCCAGTCGTCCGTCCCCACCACGTAGCCGAACCCCATGTCGGCGTGCCCCACGGCCCCCGCCTGGTCCCAGACCAGCCGCTCGTCCCCGGTCTCGAGGTCGAAGACGCGCATCTCGAGGTCGTGCAGGCCGTCGACGTCCTCCAGGCTCACGAGCCAGCGCCCGCTCTTGTCGACGTGGCACTCGTTGAAGGTCCCGATCTTCGGGAAGAACTGGAACTGCGCGGTGTCCTCGTGATAGACGACGCAGCCCAGCGCCCCGAAGTCCGGCAGGGCGAGCAGCGTCGCGGAGTGGACCCTGTCGTCGTCGCTCGAGTGCGCCTGCCTGATCACCCTGTCCGGCCCGAAGCGCGAGGTCGCGTCGAACACGGTCTGAAGGCTCCGGGCCGCGACGTCGTAACGCAGGAGCTGCGGGCCATTGTCGAGATAGATCGCGTCCGGCTGGACCGCGCTCCAGTACCAGCCCTCCGCGCTGTGCCAGCTCAACGGTGAGGCGGCGTCGAACAGGGGCCCGCGGTTCGACACCTGGCCGGTCGTCTTGTCGTACACGAAGAGGGACGGCCCCGGACCGCCGCGTCCCCGGTCGAGGCCGAGCAGGATCTGCATCTCGTTTCTGCCTGCGTGGTTGTTGATGTTGCGCCAGTAGGAATAGCCGACATAGCTCACGCAGTCCGTGCCGCCACAGTCATCGGCGTTCGTGATGCGCACTCCCTCGGTGCCGTAGGGGGGCGGGAACAGGAACGTCCCCCGCGCCGGAAGGAGCGCCTGGATCTCGGGAAGGCCCAGCCGGGGCCTGGCGACTCCGCTGCCCGCGGTTTCCAGGAACCCGCCGACGGGCAGGATGTCCGCGGGGGCTACCGGCCCGCTCAATGCATGTCCCGGCAGGAGGGGGAGCCCGGCGGCCAGGACCAGCATCCCGGCGGCGCACCGGCCGAGTCGAGCGGAATGCCTTGCCGCGCTGAGCATGTCGAGGAGGGTACCGGCATCGACCGGTCGAAGCCATGCGGGGGAACCACGCATGGGCGCCGGGGAGAGTCCCGATGCGGCCTAGGGCGGACGATGGAGGCTGGGAATTCCTTACGTCCCGTCGAGCTTTTTCTGTTCACTCCTTGCGGTCTACACCCGATGGTTTGGCGACTCGAATGGGCTCATTCTCGGCGCCGAAGTGAATCGAGAGGAGGTGTCAACCATGAGGACGGCCATGCACTCGACTCGGATCGCATCCACGCTCTTCATCGCCATCATCGCGTTTCTCTGCACGGCGCACCGGGCCGAGGCGCAGATCCTGCCGCCCCTGCCGGGCGACCTCGTCATCACCATCACGTCCCCGACGCAGGGGGCGACCGTCTCCGGGACGATCACGGTCAGCGCGAACGTGAGCCCCCTCGGCGTCCTGGTCGGAGGGGTCCAGTTCAAGGTCGACGGCGCCAATATCGGTGCCGAAGACACCTCCTCGCCGTATTCGATCCCCTGGAACACCACCACAAAGAGCAACGGCTCGCACACCCTCACGGCCGTCGGGAAGAATGCTCTCGGCATCGCGTTCGTGTCGAGCCCGGTCACCGTGACCGTGTCGAACGCTCCGCCTCCCGACACGACCCCGCCGACGGTCAGCATCACGTCGCCCGCTTCCGGGGCGACCGTCTCGGGGACGACTACCGTCAGCGCCTCCGCATCCGACAACGTCGGCGTCTCGGGCGTCCAGTTCTTCGTGGACGGCTCCGCGGTTGGCGCCGAGGACACCACGTCTCCTTACTCGGTCGCCTGGAACACGACGACCGTCGCCAACGGCTCGCATTCACTGACCGCCAGGGCGCGTGACGCCGCCGGGAACCAGAAGACTTCCACCGCGGTCACGGTGACCGTGTCGAATGCTCCGCCTCCCGACACCACACCGCCGACGGTCAGCATCACGTCGCCGGCATCCGGGGCGACCGTGTCCGGGACGACCACCGTCAGCGCCTCCGCATCCGACAACGTCGGCGTCTCGGGCGTCCAGTTCTTTGTCGACGGCTCGGCCGTCGGCAGCGAGGACACTGCTTCTCCTTACTCGGTCTCCTGGAACACGACGACGGTC
>DATNEZ010000558.1:0-5526 GCA_035606645.1 Binatia bacterium | reverse complement strand
CAACTCCACATGCCTGCAACCCGCATCCCTGCTGCTGGCCCGGAGAGCTGTCGACCTCCGCATCGCCCTCGCGGGGGAAGAAGGACCCGATGCCGCCGGCGCGATCTTGAACCTGGGCCGCGTGGAGCATGTCCAGGGATCCCACGCCGCGGCTCAGGCGGACATGCGGCGCGCCCTCGCGCTTCGCGGGCGCTCCCGCGTCGCCAGGGACAGCGTGCTCATCGACATCCTCACGGAGCTGGGGTACGTTTTGATCCGCGCCAGCGAGTTCGCGGAGGCGCGACAGCTCCTGGATCGGGCGGTTCGCACCGCCGAGGAGCAGCCCGCTCCGGAAGACCCCCGCCTGGCCTCGGCGCTCCACCGGCGGGCGAACCTCGCCCGGATCGACGGCGACTTCCACGCCGCCCAGGAGCTCGTCAACCGCGCACTGCGGATTCGCAGGAGAACCCTGCGCCCGGATCATCCCGACATCTCCGCCTCGATCGGCCTGCTGGCGCTCCTGCTTTCCGAGTCCGGCGACTACGCCGGCGCGCGGCCGCTGTACGAGGAGGCGCTCGATCTTCTCATCCGATCGTACGGACCCGACGACCCGAAGCTCGGCTCAGCCCATTACAACCTCGCGCTGTTCCTCATGGAGATTGGCGACTTCGCGGGGGCTCGCCCCCACATGGAGAAGTCGTACGAGACAATCGTGAGCCTGGTCGGAGAGGATCACCCCGATGCCTCGGGATCGGGGCATGGCCGGCTCTTGATGGAGATGGGAGACTATCCGGCGGCCCGGCGCTCGCTCGAGCGCAGCCTGCGTATTCGCGAGACGTATCAAGGACCGGATACGGACGTCGTGGCGTACAGCGCGCAGGCCCTCGCGAACCTCCTGATGCGGATGGGGGACCTCGAAGCCGCCCAAGGCCACCTGCGGCACGCGCTGGCGGTCTTCGAGAAAAATCACGGCCCCGCCAGCCCCTTGGCGGCAGGCGTCCTCGAGGATCTGGGGTTGATCGAAGAGCAGCGATCGAATTTTTCCGACGGCGAGGCGCTGCTGAACCGGGCTCATGCGGCGCTGGCGGCGACACTGGGACCGGATCATCCGAAGACCGGCATCGCGCTGGGCCATCTCGCGCGCCTGCGCTTCAGGCGCGGGGCACAAAACCACGCGCTGGATGAGTCCTTCGAAGCCATCGGGGCGCTGCGGACCAGCCTGGTGCGCACCGTACGCAACCTGCCCGAGCGTACGGCCCTCGGCTACGCGGCAACGCTCACGTCCCTGTTCGACCTTCCCTGCACCCTCGTGGCAGCCCATCCGGGCACCGAGGCGGCGGCCCGCGGCGCGGTGGCAGCGCCCGGCGCGGTGACGCGGCTCTGGGACGCTGTCGTGCGGTCGCGCGCGCTGGTCCTGGACGAAATGGCCTCACGGCATCGTACGGCGCTCGAGCACGAATCGCCCGGATTGGCCACGCTGTTGAATTCGCTCGCGGACGCACGATCACGCCTGGCACGTTTCGTGAGCGCGGAGGGCGCCTCCTACGACCGAGACGATTACCTGCAGGCCTTGCGTGCCCTGGTCGAAGCGAAGGAGCGTGCGGAGTCCGCCCTCGCGGACCGGAGCGCCTCGTTTCGCAGTGAACTGGCGCAGCGGACCGTCGGCCTGCGGGAGGTGCTGGACTCCCTGCCTCCGCGATCCACCCTGGTATCTTTCGTCCGGTACCATGACCTGAACGCCGGCTCCGCCGCGGCCTACCTCGCTTTGATCCAGGGCACGACGAACTCCCGGCCGACGGTGGTCCCGCTCGGGCCGGCGGCGGCACTCGAGGACCTCATCCGCCGCTGGAGGCAGGAGGTCGCGTCCCCCCCGGACGAACCGGAGGACGACGCTCGGTACCGCGCGGCGGCCGAGGCCCTCCGACGCGCCGTATGGGACCCTCTCGCGACGGGCCTGCGCGGCGCGGCGCGAGTGTTCCTGGTGCCGGATGGCGCCCTTTCCCTGGTGAATTTCGCGACGCTTCCCCTCGCGGACGGCCGCTACCTGGCCGAGTCCCCGATCCGGATCCACACCCTGTCGGCCGAGCGCGATGCGGCCGCTCAGGTCGCCAGGCGCCCACCGGGCCACGGATTGCTGCTCGTCGGCGCGCCCGATTTCGAGGGGGCGGCCTCACGGATTGCGTCGACTGGAATCGATGCGCCGCGCGCGGCGGAGACATCTCCGGCGGCATCCTATCGGGGCATGCGCTCGGCTTGCGGGGAGTTCCGATCCATCAAGTTCGGTCCCCTCCCCGGGTCGGCGGCGGAGACCGACGAAATCAGCACGATCTGGCAGACCCGATACCGATCCAGTCGCGGCCGGACCGAACCGGTCATCCGCCTGACCGGCGCCGAGGCAAGCGAGGAAGCCTTCAAGCGCTCCGTCGCGGGAAAGCGGATCCTCCACCTCGCCACGCACGGCTTTTTCGCCCAGGACCGCTGCGACTCGGCCCTCGACCGCGCCAACGATCTCTGGATCGTGCCCGCGGGCCAGGAGACACGCGGAGCCACCACGCTGGAGAATCCCCTTCTGCTCTCCGGGCTGGCGTTCGCCGGTGCCAACCGGCGCGAGACGCTCGCGGCCGGCGGGCAGAAGGACGACGGCATCCTCACTGCTGAGGAGATCTCCTCCCTCGACTTGCGCGGGGTGGAATGGGCGCTTCTTTCGGCGTGCGGCACCGGACTCGGCCCGTTGCAGACCGGGGAAGGAGTGCTCGGCCTGCGGCGCACGTTCCAGGTTGCAGGTGCACGCACGGTCCTGATGAGCCTGTGGGATGTGGACGACAACATGACGCGCGACTGGGCACGTCAGCTGTACGCCAGCCGTCTCGGCGGCCGCACGACGATCGAGGCCGTCCGGGAAGCCTCGCTTGCGCTCCTCGCCGCGCGCCGCGAGGCGGGAGTGAGCACCCACCCCTTCTCCTGGGGGGCCTTCGTTGCGGCCGGTGACTGGAGATAAAAAGGCTGCAACCTCCACCCGCTGCGGTGCGACTAACAACCGGGAGAATGGTCGTCACGTGCAGATCTCCATGCGTTCCACCATGAGGACAAAGCAGCGGTCATACAGCAGCCAGCATGATTCCGTTGTTGCCCGAGGGAGCGTCTCGGCTTATCTTTCGACTCATTCACCATGGACGAGCTTTTCCGAGACTCTTCGCAGGAATCCCAGAGGCCGTCGCACGATGACCGCGAGGTGATCTCCGGATTCCTCGCCGGGGCTCCCGGCTCGATCCGGGTTATCGATGGTTGGATCGACGTTGTCTTGAGGGTCGATTTCAGCGGACAACGAGGGGATTGGGACGACCTCCGTCAGGAGGTCCGCATCCGGGTTCTCACGAACCTGCGGGACGGACGCTTCCATGGCGACTCGGAGTTGCGCACTTACGTTCATCGGATCGCCAAGAACACAGCGATCGATCACTGGCGCAGGAGCGGCGTTCAGCGCGCTGTCGAGATCAAGAGAGCCGACCATTCTCCGCGTGAAACCACGATCACGGGCGGAATGGACGGCCTGCTGTCGCGCGATCTTCTCCAAAAAATTCTGGCGAGACTGTCCCGCGACGAGCGCGAGCTCCTGGCGCTCGTGCACGTGCGACACCTTTCCTACGCCGAAGTGGCGAAGAAACTCCGGATTGCCGAAGGCACCGTCAAAGCGCGCGTGTTCCGCTGTCGCAAGCACCTGCTGAGCTTGCGGAGACGACTCCTCAACCACGAGGACGCATGAACGAAGAATTTCCGTCCGGGGTAGGCCGTGAGTGCGACGACCCCTCACGGCAGCTTTTCGATTTCTACGTGAATGGCAGCCTCGAGCCCGCCGACATCGCCACGGTCCGGTCCCACCTTGAGACCTGCAGCCGATGCGCCCTCGAGATCTCGGAGCTGTCCCAGATAGCCGCGGCGCTGGAACGTCACGGGATCGATCCGGCGTCCGCCGGGCCGCGGAGATGGACGGCACGGCGCTTCCTGTGGGTCGCCGCCTCGCTGGCGGCGGTTTCGGTCGGCCTCTACGTGCTGCAAAGCCGTGGAACCGGCGTCGGGCTGCCCCCTCTCGACGACGCCCGCGTGGCGCATCTCGACCTGGGAGCCGGCGTGCCGCGGAACGCTCAGGGGCTCCCGCAGGTCGATATTCTCCGTTCATCGCAAGCGCTCCGGGTCACGCTCCTCCCGCCGGTCCATCCTCGAGCACGATATCTCGCGAGCATTGCCTCCGCCGGCGTTGTGGTGTGTCCCGAGGCGCCATTGGGCCCGCTGGATGCGATGGGCCGGGGCACGATCACGTTCCCGGCGCTCGCGCTCGATCACCCGGGCTCCTACGAACTGATCCTTCGCATCGAGGCGCGCGATGCCGAGGGTCGTTCCTACCGGTATCCTTTCGAGGTCCGCCGCACGGGCGAGTCGCCGTGAAGCACCGGCCCTGAGCCGACCCGAGCGCCTCGGCTCAGGACGCGGCGCGCTGGTACTGGAAGATCTCCGTGGCGTCCTTGCCGCCGGCGGACCAGGTCCATTCCTGGCTCAGCCGATCCTTCCCGTCGAACACCATGACCAGGTTCTTCATGTGGCCGGCCTTGGGATCGGACAGGTTGGTGACATCCACGAAGGTGAACACCATGCGCCCACCGTCGCCCGAGTCCCTGGTGCGCATCCGCGGCTGGTTGTTGCTCGCGCAGTAGTGGGTCATCATGACCCCGTCGCGATCGGGGCAGTAGACCGACACCATGTCCATCGCGTCGGCGGAGTGGATCGACTCCTCGACGCAAGTGCCGTTGGAGATCGACCGGTACGTCACCTTGACCGACTTGCCCTCTTTGGTCGTGCCGGTCCAATCTCCGACCAGGGTCTCAGTCTGGCGAGGGGGTGTCTCCGGCCGGCGAATTCTTGATCAGGTACTCCGCGACCTGCGGGGCCGCGGTCTTGTCGGAAGCAGGAGCGGTGGCCGCCGAGCCGGCGTACGCCGCACCGAAGGCGGCGCAGGCGAGACTGAACGCGATGAGCGATTCAGGGGAGGACGAGACCCGGCACGGTGGCGAGGAACGCCCGGGCATTTAGGGCTGGATGGAGATCGCGAGCGCCTGATCCAATTGGATGGTCAGGGCGGTTCCGGCAGGAAGCTCGACGTCCTCTCCCCTGGTGCCGGCCGCGATGCCGGTGCCGATCGCCCCTCCGATGATCGTGCCGACGGCGGCGTCCTTCGAGCTTTTCCCCAGGATCTTGCCCAGGAGGGCGCCGCCGGCGGCCCCTCCCCCGATGGCCGCCGCGTTCTTCCTGCCGGACCCGGTTGCGACCCGCGTCATCCCCGCGGACATCGGCGCGTTGGTCCCGCTTGGTGTCAGCACCCTGTCGAAGGAAAGGGTCAGGGAGCCCCCCTTGTCGCTGAGCCCCTTCTTCGCGGGAACCGCCTCGCTCACGCGGCCGTGAACCCGGCTTCCGGCGGGTATCGCGACCCGGTCTCCGGCAATGACCGGTTCCGTGATCCTGCCCGTGAATTCCTCTCCGGCATGGCTCGAGGAC
>DATNEZ010000550.1:0-3367 GCA_035606645.1 Binatia bacterium | reverse complement strand
GATCGAGGTCAGGATCGGAAGGGTCACCCGGCCGTTGTAGACGGCCATGCCGTTCCGCTCGAACTCGTTCATCAGGGCATCGCTCGCCACCAGGGTGTTCTCGTACGTGGCGTGCAGCGACACACGCGCCTCGGAATCGCCTTCGATTCCGGCCGCGGCCGGCGCCGGCTCCAGGAACAGCAGCTTGAACGGCAGCTGGCTCCTGATCGGCAAAGGATCGTCGGGAGAGGAAGCGAAAACGCTCCAGGGGATCACGAGGAGCAGTGCGAGGAGCAGGGCGCGGGCCATTCGCCTTGAGCGTAGCACGAGTCGGCGGATACAATTCCACCCCCGCCGATCCCCCTCGACCGGCGGCCATGCCGGGCCGGGAGAAGCGAGTCCATGAATCCCGTGCTTCAGATCCTGCTCTTCCTCGCTCTGGTCACCCTGGTCTCGAAGGGGGCCGGCCATCTCAGCACGCGCTTGGGCCAGCCTGCGGTGTTCGGCGAGATCCTCGCGGGGCTCCTCCTGGGGCCGAGTCTCCTGAACGTCCTGGGCTGGGGCGTGTTCCGCGCCTCTCCGGAGGCCGGGTCGCAGGACCTGTCTTCGATCGTGCAGGTGCTGGCGGAGATCGGCGTCATCCTGCTGATGTTCGTCGCCGGGATGGAGACCGACCTGAAGGAGATGCGGCGCGTCGGCAAGGTCGCCTTCTGGGCCGCCTTGGGCGGAGTCGTCCTGCCTCTCGCCGGGGGCGCCGCGGCGGCGCGCCTGTTCGGATACGGCTGGGGTGAGGGGTTCTTCATGGGGGCCGTCCTGACGGCGACGAGCGTCAGCATCTCGGCGCAGACGCTGATCGAGCTGAAGAGCCTGCGATCCAAGGAGGGGAGCACCATCCTCGGCGCGGCGGTGATCGACGATGTCATGGGGATCATCGTCCTGTCGCTCGTCGTGGCGTTCGTGGGGAAGGGGACGGCGGCCGGCGGTGCTGCGGTCGCGGCCGGGCCCGGCTGGACGATCGCCTGGGCCTGCCTGAAGATGACCCTGTTCTTCGTCCTCGGATGGGGGCTGGGGCGCCGCTTTCTCCAGCCCGTCACGGCGGCGGTCGCCCGGCTGGGAGTGAGCGAGCCGGTGATGGCCCTGGTCGTCGTCGTGGCGTTCCTGTACGCCTGGGCCGCGGAGGTCCTCGGAGGGGTCGCGGCCATCACCGGGTCCTACATGGCGGGGGTGCTGTTCGCCCGGACGCCATTCAAGGAGCGGATCGATCGCGGCATCCATCCCCTGACGTACTCGTTCTTCGTTCCGGTCTTCTTCATCAACATCGGGCTGCGCGCGGACATACGGCAGATCGCCCACCTGGCCGGGATGACCGCCTTCATCCTCGTGGTGGCGATCCTCGGCAAGGTGATCGGCTGCGGCGCGCTCGCCTGGATCGCGGGATTCAGCCGTCGCGAGTCGCTCCGGGTCGGTGTCGGGATGATCTCGCGGGGCGAGGTGGGGCTGATCGTGGCGGGGTACGGCCTGGCGCACGGCCTCATCGGCCGAGACGTCTTCTCCGTCATGATCCTGATGGTCCTGATCACCACGATGATCACCCCGTTGTGGCTGCGCCTGGTCTTCCCGCGGGTTTCCGAGAGAGGTGGGCCGGTCTGAGCTCCGCTACGGGGCCTTGGCGCGGGGGCCTGCCAGTCGGGCGATGTCGTCCTCGATCGCGTCCAGGGGCTTCATCGCGACGATGCGGCCGTTCGTGTCCAGGAGGACGTACCTCGGGATCCCGGCCGCGGCCACGCCGTACAGGCTGGCGATCGGCCCGTGCCAGCCGCCGCCGTCGAATACCTGGATCCCGGGCAGGTGCTGGTTGTAGGCGAACGCCTCGAAGGCGGGCCGTTCCTCGTCCAGGCTCACGCCGACGATCGTCAGGCGCCCCGAGTAGTCCTCGGCGATGCGCCTCAGCGGGATGACGTTCTTCACGCAGGGAGCGCAGGTGCTCGCCCAGAAGTCGAGGAGTACCGGCCGTCTCCTGAGGTCCTCCAGGGACACCTGATTCCCCTTCAGGTCGACCCCCGTGAAGTTCGGGGCCTGCATGCCGGGACGCAGCTCTCCGGGCTGTGCGGGGGCCGGGCTCGTCTCCCCCCGATCCTGCGGGAGCTCGACCGAAAGGGTCCCGGCCCCGCGTCCCAGCACGAGGCGGTTGGCGCGCGCCGGCTTGTCCAGGAGGAGGCCCAGGACCTGCCCCGGGGAGACGGGATCGAGATCGACGAGGCTCCGGCCGTTCACGACCAGGAGCACGTCCAGGGGAAGGACCCCGGCGCGATCCGCCGGCGAGCCGGCGGCGATCTCGGTGACGACGACGCGACCCCGGCGCACCTCGAGCGTCATCCCGGCCGCGCGGGCGATCGGCGACGAGGGATGGGGCGCCCCGGTGGACGGGACGGGCGGGGCGGCGAGCGCGTCCGGGCGCAGGGCGAGGACCAGCACAAGGGCCGCGGCGGACACGAATGCGGCGGGCGGCGAGGCGGCCGGCGGCCTTCCGGAGCGGCGCGAAGTCATGGTCGATCATCATGCTATCATGCGCCCCCGCCGGGAGAGGGCCGTGGCGCCAGGGAGATTCGGAATTCGCGACAGGTGTCTTGCGCTCCTGGCCTTCCTGGCCGCGTCGTGCCTTCTTCCCCTGGCCTGCTCCGGAAAGGACGTCCGCTTGCCCTGGCCCGCGGTCCGCGAACGCTACTTCGTCGGGTACCTGAAGAGGGATCCGGTCACCGCGACCTACCTCGGCGCCGATGCGTACAGCCCGGAGCTCGCGGAGATCAATGCCGAGCTGCCGGAGGTCTCCAAGGCGGGGAGGGAGGATCGCAAGGCGTTCTACCGGTCGATCCTCGACGACCTCGACCGCGTGAATCCGTCGTCGCTCTCGCCGGCCGACGCGATCGACCGTGAGGTGGTCCGGGCCCAGGTGCGGTTCCTGAAGCACATGCTCGAGGAGGCGCGCCACGACCTGAAGAGCATCGACACCTACACCGTGGCGCCGTTCCGCGGGGTCGACTGGCAGATCCAGCAGATGACCCCCCTCCCGGGTGGCGGCCTCGGGACGGCCCAGGAATGGCAGCGGGTCATCAGGCGAGTGCGCGCCATCCCGGGGTACCTGCGCGGCGTGCAGGAGAGCCTGCGGGAGGGGATCGCCCAGGGCGTCGTTCCGGACTACCGCGTCGTGCAGTACGACGGCCTGGACGCGGCCGGCGGCCACGCCGCCTGGTTCGGCGAGAGCCTGCCCGGCCTGGCGTCGGGTCACCTGCAAGGGCAGGCCCACCGCGAGCAGGTGCTGAAGGACCTGATCGAAGCGGGACGGGAGGCGGCCGCCGCGTTCCGGGGCCTCGGTGCCTTCCTCGAGGAG
>DATNEZ010000541.1:0-5302 GCA_035606645.1 Binatia bacterium | reverse complement strand
CAGCCGCATCCGTAGAGTCCCCCTGGTGTTCGACGCGTTTCTGTCTCTCTACGACTCGCTGGCCCTGGACCGGGGGGCGGTGGCGCGCAACGGGTGGCGCGCCCGGTTCCTGGCGGCGGTGGATGCCGCAGCCTGCCGCCTCGCCGATCGGGTTCTTCTGGACACCAGGGCGCACGTGAGCTTCTTCTGCGAGACCTTCCGGCTTCCGCCACAGAAGTTCTGGGCGCTGCCGATCGGCGCCGACGACGGCGTGTTTCGACCCGGCCCCGAAGTCGCCCGGAACGGGCATCCCTACACCGTCATCCATTTCGGCCGCTACATCCCGCTTCATGGCCTGGAGACCGTCGTCCGCGCCGCCCGGCAACTGGAAGACGGGGGCCGGCCGGTCCGCTTCCTGCTGGTCGGGGACGGAGAGGGGAGACGGAGGATCGAGGACCTGGCGCGCTCGCTCGGGACCACCTCGATCGAATTCGCGGACACCCGCACGCCGGAAGATCTGGCCGAGAGCATCCGTCAGGCCGATCTCTGCCTGGGGATCTTCGGGGTCACGGACAAGGCGGCCCGCGTGGTGCCCAACAAGGTGTACGAAGCGCTCGCTTCGGGAAAACCGGTGGTCACGGGCGATTCCCCCGCGGCGCGGGAATTCCTGACGAACGAGCTGGACTGTCTCCTGTGCGAGCGGGGGAATCCCGCCGCCCTGGCCGATGCGATCCGGAGGCTGCAGGGGGACCCGGAGCTGGCCCGGAGGCTGGGGGACAACGGTCGTCGCTGGTTCGAGGCCAAGGCGTCTCCCGCGGTGATCGGCTCGCACCTGGTCGAGAGGCTGAATTCCTGGCGGGCGGAGGGACAACGTGCGGCCTGACTCCCGCTGGCGGAACGAGTGGATCTGGGTGGGGGCGCTCCTGGGCCTGGCGCTGCTCCTGCGCGTCGGCGTCGTCCTGCGCCAGCCGGCGGGGTTCTACTTCGAGGACTCGCTGGATTTCGACAAGGCCGCGCGCGCTTTCCTGGATACCGGCCATTACGATGCCCGGTATTACCGCTCTCCCGTCTACCCGCTCCTGCTGGCGGGCTGCTACCAACTCTTCGGCTTCTCCTTCACCCCGTTCCGGATCCTGCAGGCGCTCTTCACGGTCGCGCTGTGCGTGTGCGTCTGGCTCCTGGGGCGGCGATACTTCGGCGAGAGGGCGGGATTGCTCGCCCTCGCCGGAGCCGCGCTGTTCCCGGTGCACGTGATCCTGCCGGGGATCGAATACCCCCTCGTCCCGGGGATGACCCTGATCTGGGTCGCCCTCGCGCTGTTCGCCCGCGGGCCGGGCGCGGAGGAACGAAGGCCGTGGCGAACCGCCGCCGCCGGTGCGGCGGTCGCTCTGGCCATCATGTTCTTCGAGGGGGGAATCGTGGCGGCTTTCTTCCTGGTCCTCTGGGCGCTGGCGGAGCGCCGCCCGATGCGGCTCCGGATGCGGACCGCCGCGACGATGCTTCTGGCCTGCCTGGTGACGCTCAGTCCCTGGTTCATCAAGATGGCTCGCGCCGACGACTACCGGCCGCTCGTCCTTCGTGCCGGCATGCATCTTCCCGCCGCCCCGGGATCGACACCGCCCCTGTGGCAGGGGAGCGGAGAGAATCTCCTGAAGGCCAAGCTGACCGGGTTGGCTGACCATCCGGCCTGGGCGATTCAATACATGATTCACGAGTTCTGGCACTTCTGGGATCCCTATCCCGACAGGCTGGTGGCCGCGGACCCTGCATTCCGGGAGAAGCTCCACGAGCGGGACGATCGGATGGTCGTCGACAATCCGCTGGTCGGCGATGCGCCCCGCATGGCCTACGCCATCGGGTTCATGCTCCTCCTCGCGACCGCGCTTCTGGGAGCGCTCCTGGCCGGACGGGTGAGCCCGCACGCAGGCTTCCTGATCGGCTGGCCCATCGTCCTGGGAGCGTGCTGCGCGCCATTCTTCACCCAGATGCGCTACCGGATTCCCGCGGATCCGGCCCTCGTCATCCTGGGAGCCTGTGCCGTGGAATACGCCCTGCGAGGGACCCTGTTCCGCGAGGTCCTCGCCTCGCTGCGCGCCCTGTGGGAAGGGTGGAAGCGAATCGCCCTGAAGATCGCGATCGTGCAGACGGCCATCCTTCTCTTCCTCCTGTTCTCCCTGGTCGTGGGACCGATCGGTCTGCTCATGCGGCTGTTCAGGAGCGATCCGATGAAAGCCCCGACAGAGCCGGGGTCCTTCTGGAACATCCGGGAGCGGACCCGGGAGCGGTTGGAGGAGTGCAGCCGCCAGTTCTGACAGGTCGGAGTGGGCCTCTCTTTTTGGCCCCCTGCCGAACAATTCAGCCCGAATCGGCCTAGGACGGTATGGCACAGACGGAAACAGTGCGAAGATCCCGGAGGCGGAATGGATCCGCGGCAGTGCGCGCGTCGGTGCAGGAGCCGGATGTCATCCTGACAAGCCGCGAGGCCCGGCTCCTCCTGAAAATCGGCAAGACGAAGCTGCACGAGCTGACGCGACTCCGGCTGATCCCGGCCTATCGGATCGGGGCCGGCAAGACCTCCGGCCTGCGATACTGCCGCGGCGATCTGCTGGCGTGGCTCTACCGCCAGAGAGTCGGCGGGTGAACGACACGAGACCATGACCTACAACCTGGACGACCTGACCTGGGACCTGAAGAAGGCCTTCTCCCTTCCCGCGGCAGAGGTGGTGCGCCGGCTGTCGGGAAGGGCCGTGCGCTACACGCGCAGCGTCCGGTATCGCCGCCGCGCCTCGCGCCTCACCGACGAGGCGCTCCTCGCCGCGCTGGCCGAACCGGCGGCCTCGGTGGCCGACCTCGTGGCGCGGCGTCTCGGGAGCGAGCCCCTGCTGCCTGCGTCGTCCCATGGTGCCCGGACGGCGGGCATTCTACGGGACGAGGCCCCCGGCGCCTGCGAGCGGATCCTGGCGGCCGCGCGGATCGTGGCGGGCGGCACCTTCGATCTCCTGGGGTCCGGTCCGGTGCAGCTCGGGCCGACCCCGGATTGGCATGTGGATTTCAAGGCGGGGAAGCGCTGGGATCGGACGGCCTATTCCCTGGACATCGTGCAGACGCCCGACCGCGGACACGACATGAAGATCCCCTGGGAGCTGTCCCGCCTCCAGCACCTGCCGACTCTGGGGATCGGCGCGGAGTTGGGCCAGGCCCCCGAGCTCCGGGAGCGGGCCCTGTCCCACATCGCCTCGTTCGTCGCGGAGAACCCGGTCTATCGCGGCGTCAACTGGAACAGCGCCATGGACGTGGCCATCCGGGCCGGGCAGATCCTGGCCGCGGAGGGGTACCTGCGCGGAGGAGGGGACGACCGGTTCTGGGCCGACCTGCTCAAGTCCCTGCTCCTCCACGCCCGGTTCGTCAGGGACAACCTCGAGGACGGACCGGTGCGGGGGAATCACTACCTGTCGAACCTGGCCGGACTGTACCTCTGCGGTCTGGGGCTGCCGGAGTTCCGGGAGGCGCCGGGCTGGATGGAGTTCGCGGGGGAGAGGCTCTGCTTCGAGATGCAGCGGCAGGTCACGCCAGATGGGCTGGACTACGAAGCGTCCCTTTCCTACCACGCGCTCGTCACGGAGATCTTTCTCGTCCCGGCGCTGCTGGCGTCCGAGAAGGGGAGAGCCTTTCCCCGGCCGTACCTCGAGAGACTGGAAAGGATGCTCGAGGCCGTGGCGATTCTGATCCGTCCCGACGGGTCGCTGCCGCAAGTCGGCGACAACGACGACGGTCGTTTCCTGATCGTCTCCCAGTACCACCGACCGCGACGGGACTGGAGGCCGCTGCTGGTGCTGGGCGCCTACCTCTGCCGCCGGGGCGAATGGCTCGCGCTCGCCGGCGACGCCTGGGTGGAGGGGGCGTGGGTGCTGGGAAGGCCCTTCCTGGATTGGCGGAAATCGCTCGACGTCCCGTCCGCCGTCCCGGGCTTCCGCTGTCACGCCTTTCCCGAGGCCGGGATCTACCAGCTGGGCTCCGGGAGCATTCAGATGGTGGTGGATGCCGGGAGCATCGGGCAGAGGAACAACGGGAGCCACGCCCACAATGACACGCTGGCGTTCGATCTCTTCGCGTTCGGCCGGGAGGTTCTCCCCGATCGCGGCACCGGCAGCTACACTCCGGATCTGTCGCTGAGAAACCGGTTTCGCTCCACCGGGGCCCACAACACGGTGCGGGTGGACGATCAGGAGATGAATCCCTTTCCCGAGGAGCCGTTCCGCCTGATTCCGTCGGATTCTCCCCGGGTGCTGCGCTGGCGGATGGGGAGGACCTGCGCCTATCTCCGGGCGGAGCACTCCGGCTACCGGCGCCTGCCCGCCGCGGTCGTCCACCGCCGGAGCATTCTCCTGGATCGCCGCACGGGGAGGTTTCACATTGAAGACCGGCTGGAGGGGGAAGGCAGGCACCGGTTCCTGGCCAGCTTCCATGTGGCTCCGGGCTGGAGGGTCGTCCCCGGTGCGGATGGCTGGACGGCCCGAAGCAGCGAGGAGGGTCCTGTCCTGACCCTCCTCTGGAAGCGGCGTCCGGAGAATGCCCGCGTGCAGGTGGAGGACGACCTGCACTCCCCGTCTTATGGTGTGATGCTGAAGGCCCCCACGGTGAGGATGACGTGGGAGGGGGAAGCCCCCTGCAGGATCCGGTATGCGCTGGTGATGGAACCGGGAGCGGAGGGACGTTGAACATCCTGGGAATTTCCGCCTTCTATCACGACTCGGCCGCCTGTCTCATCCAGGACGGTCGCCTGGTGGCCGCCGCCTCCGAGGAGCGTTTCACCCGCAAGAAGCACGACGAGGCGTTCCCGCACGAAGCGATCAAGTACTGCCTGCGGGCGGGGAAGATCGAGACGAAGGACATCGACTACGTCGGCTTCTACGACAAGCCGTTCCTGAAATTCGAGCGTCTTCTGTCCACGTATCTGTCCACCTTCCCGCGGGGATTCCGCTCCTTCTCGAAGGCGATGCCGGTCTGGCTGAAGGAAAAGCTGTGGATCCCGCAGATGATCCGGAAGGAGCTGAACTACGAGGGGAAGATCCTCTACACCGAGCACCACCTCTCCCACGCCGCCAGCGCCTTCCTGGTGAGCCCGTTCAAGGACGCGGCCATCCTGACCGTGGACGGCGTCGGAGAGTGGGCCACGGCGAGCTACGGCGTCGGGAGGGATCGGGAGATCGACCTGTTCAAGGAGATCCGCTTCCCGCATTCTCTCGGGCTGCTGTACAGCGCCTTCACCTACTACCTGGGATTCAAGGTGAACAGCGCGGAGTACAAGGTCATGGGCCTGGCT
>DATNEZ010000511.1:0-3483 GCA_035606645.1 Binatia bacterium | reverse complement strand
CGTCACGTCCGGACGCTCGACGAGGACCGTGGCGGTGCCCCGGTAGAGGTCCGGAAGGAAGGCGGCCACGCTCGCCGCCGCACAGAGGATCACCGCGAAGGTCGACAGGGCGAGCCACTTCCGCCTGCGCCAGACGGACATCAAGGCATCCGGCCCTCCCCGTTTCTTCGATTCCTCGGGCATGATCACCCCTCAGTGGGCCGACAAGGCTGCCAGTGCCGGCGCGGACCGCGGGAAGGCTGCGCCAGCCTTCCGCCAGGGTGCCGGCACCGGCTCGACCGCGGTGCAGTCCACTTCCACGGCCACGCTGCGCTGCAGCAGATCCACCGACAGCACCAGCAGGCCCTGGTTCAGCTTGACCTGCACCAGGATCCCTTCGAGGCCGGCCAGGGGGCCGCGCGTGATGCGGACACGCCGGCCCTCTCTCAGGTAGGGATGCGCCGCGGCAGGCATCCTGGCGCCGACCATGAGACGAATGGCTTCGATCTCGGAGTCAGGGAGCACCGCCGGCCGGTCCCAGCTGTCTCCCAGGATCGTCACCAGCCCGCGCGACTTGCGCACTTCGAGGTAGCTCTCCTTGTCCAGGGCATGGCGCAGGAAGAGGTAGCCGGGGAACAGCGGCGCGCCGGAAAGGCTCCGGGAGCCGGCGCGCTTCACCCAGGCCTCGAACTTCGGAAGGAAGAGTTCGAATTGCTTCCCCGCGAGCTGGTCGTGCACCAGCTGCTCGCAGTGGCTGCGCGTCCACAGGACGTGCCAGCGGGCGCCTGCATCAGGAGCCATTGTGTCCGACATGAGTAAGGTCTCCCGCTCCTGAGATCGCCGCCTTCGCGGCAGGCTCTGCCCCTTTCGCCCCCGCCTCGACTTCCGGGGCGGAACGACCAGGGTGGTTAGGTCACGGACACGACGGTGGTACCCGACGTGATGGTTTTACTCCGACGCGCAGCTCGCAACAATTCGGAAGGGCCTGAATGCGCGGCACCGGGTTTCCGACATGATGTCAGGAGCGTCCTGACAGCGGATTACGGACTCTTGGTGGTAGGCTACCAGCCATACTCCCGGGAGCGCACGGACCATGGCCAGGAAGGTTGACAAAAGGCGGGCGCGCGGGGCGGCAGGACAACCCTCCCGGCGTCCCGCGGTCAAGTCGCGGACGCCCCGCAGTCCGTCGGACCACAGGCTCCATGGCACCGTGGTCGGGGTCGGGGCCTCCGCCGGCGGTCTGGAGGCGTTCTCGGCCGTCCTGGAGAGTCTGCCGGCCGATACCGGGATGTCCTTCGTGTTCGTCTCCCACCTGGACCCGAAGCACGAAAGCATCTTGACCCCCCTTCTAGCCCGGGTGTCACCCATGCCGGTCCTGGAGGCGAAGCACGGGATGCTCCTCGAGCCGGATCATGTCTACGTGATCCCGCGCAACGCGAGCATGACCATCGACCAGGGGGCCTTGTCCCTTTCTCGCCGTCTGCAGGCGCCCGCGGAAAACCTCCCGATCGACCATTTCATGAAGTCGCTGGCGCGTGATCGGAGGGACAGGGCCATCGGGGTGATCCTCTCCGGGACGGCTTCGGACGGGACGATTGGCCTTGCGGCGATCAAGCGAGAGGGGGGGATCACGTTCGCGCAGGATCCCGGCACGGCGACGTACGACGGCATGCCCAAGAGCGCGATCAAATCCATGGTGGCGGATTACGTCCTGCCTCCGAAGGAGATCGCCGCCATGCTGGTGCGGATCGCCAGGAGTCCCGGGACGGTAGCCGGCGCCGCCGCGCCTCCAAAAACTCCGGGGACATCGGAAGGGGGGATTGCGGGAGTCCTGGCCGCCCTGCGAGAGCGAACCGGTTCCGATTTCTCCGCGTACAAGGATGCCACGGTGCAGCGGCGCATCGGTCGCCGCATGGCCCACAGGAGAATGCGGAGTTTCATCGACTACGCCCGCCTCCTGCGCCGCGATCCCGCCGAGGCAGCCGCCCTGTACGAGGACCTTCTGATCAAAGTCACGGAGTTCTTCCGCGACGCGAAGCCCTTCGAGAAGTTGAAGACCACGATCCTCCCCGCCAGGCTGAAGCTCATGCAGCCCAGAGAGCCGTTCCGGGTGTGGGTGCCCGGCTGCTCGACCGGCGAAGAGGCGTACTCAATCGCCATGCTCCTCTTCGAGGTCATGGCCCGACTGCGGGTGCACCGCCCGATCCAGATATTCGGGACCGATCTGAGCGAGCAGGCCATCGCCGCCGCCCGCAACGGGGTCTACGCGACGGACATCGCGGCTTCGATGTCGACCATCCGCCTGCGGCAGTTCTTCGAAAAATCGGGTCGAGGGTACAAGATATCCAAGCGGGTCCGGGACGCCTGCGTGTTCGCCAGGCACGACCTCACGAGAGATCCGCCCTTTTCCAGGCTGGATCTCGTGAGCTGCCGCAACGTCCTGATCTACATGGGGACGAGCCTGCAGGACACGATTCTCCCGATCTTCCACTACGCCCTCAAGCCGGGCGGCTATCTCCTCCTGGGGAAGGCCGAGTCGCTCGGGAGCTTTCCCGACCTGTTCGAGGCGGTGGACTGGAAACGCAGGATCTACAGGAAGAAGTCGGTCCCCGCCAGGCAGGCGAAGGATCTGCCCGCGCGCCTTCCCATGCGCGCCCCGGGTTTCTCGACCGGGCCGGCCCTCAGAGAACAGCCCGGCGTCCGGACCGACGTCGGCGTTCGGGAGGAGGCGAACCGGCTGATCATGGAACGGTACGCTCCCGCGGGGGTCGTGATCAACGAGGACATGGAAATACTCGAGATCCTGGGAGACATCCACCCGTTCGTGCGGCTCACGCCCGGAACGGCCAACCTCAGCCTCCTCCGGCTGGTCAGGCGCGACCTCGCCGCGCAGCTGTCCGCTGCTGTCGATCTGGCCAGGAGGACCGGCGCCCCGGTCCGGAAGCAGGGGAGGCCGATCAAGAGCGGCCACGAAGGGACCAGGGGGCCCAGCCTCGAGGTCGTTCCCATGACAGCCGGTTCCGGGCAGGACCATCGCCACCTGGTCCTTTTCGAAACGGACGCGCCTCCGTCCGCCGGAGAGCAGGGCAAGGTCGGGGCGACCGGCAAGAAGGCCAAGAAAGGGGAACGCGGGAACGGGCGCGATCTGCTCCTCCTGAGACATGAGCTGGCCGAAAGCCAGGAGCACCTGCGATTGTTGATGGACGGCCGGCAGACGACCGAAGAGGAGCTCAAGTCCGCCAACGAAGAGCTCATGTCGAGCATGGAAGAGCTCCAGAGCGCCAACGAAGAGCTGCAGACCTCGCACGAAGAGCTCGAGTCGACCAACGAAGAGCTGACGACGGTCAACGACCAGCTCGAGATCAGGAATCGCGACTTGTCGGAGATCAGCAACGACTTGACCAACCTGGTCACGAGCGTCAACGTGCCGACCCTGATGCTCACGGGCGAGCTCCGATTGCGGCGATCCACCGTCGCAGCGGACAGCGTGCTGGGGCTGACGCC
>DATNEZ010000509.1:0-7913 GCA_035606645.1 Binatia bacterium | reverse complement strand
GAGTTCGCCGTCGACGGGCTGCGCATGATCGCCTCGAGCCAGGGGGTCACCATCGGCGCCACCATCTGGGGCAAGTACAAGACCGGATCGCAGGTCGTGGCGATCGTCCTGCTCATCTTCGGGAACAAGTACCTCGGGAAGTGGGACCTGGCGGGCGACGTGGCGATCTGGGTCGTGGTGGCCCTGGCGACCCTCTCCGCCGCCGACTATTTCATGCAGTTCTCGCGGCGCCTGGGGGTCACCGGGAGCCGGGTCTCGTCCGGG
The DNA here is from genome assembly GCA_035606645.1 of Binatia bacterium. Lineage (GTDB taxonomy): Bacteria > Acidobacteriota > Polarisedimenticolia > Gp22-AA2 > Gp22-AA2 > Gp22-AA3. The sequence continues at coordinate 7,649 of DATNEZ010000509.1, read as the reverse complement.
GGAGGGCATCCTGGCTAAGAAGCGACGCTCCCCTCCAGGGCGTCTCGGCCGCCTCCGCCAGCACTTCCTGACCGGGCTGGTCATCGTCCTGCCCCTGTTCATCACCGTCTGGATGCTGCGCATCCTGTTCAACCTGGTGCACGGCGTTTCGACGCCGTTCATCCTGAGGATCCTCGGCCTCCTGCACGCCCCCCTGGTCGACGATCCGGCGTTCTCCGGCTACATCGCGCCCGTGATCGGGCTGGTGGCGACCCTTTCGCTCATCGTCCTGGTCGGTCTCAGCACCGCCAATTTCCTCGGGCAGCGCATCGTGCGGGAATTCGACCGGCTGATGCTGCGCATCCCGGTGATCAAGGCGATCTACGGGGGGACCCGGCAGCTCCTGGATGCCCTCGACAGCAAGAACAGCAACTTCCAGCGCGTGGTCATGGTGGAGTACCCGCGCACGGGCGTGTACACCATCGGGTTCCTGGCGAAGCAGGACGCGACCCTGGTCGTCTCGGAGAAGAGGAAGTCGATCGAGGGGCACTCCCTGGTCTTCCTGCCGACCACGCCGAACCCGACGTCCGGATGGCTGGCCGCCGTGCCCGCCAGGGAGGTCATCCCCCTGGAGATGTCGATCGAGGAGGGGATCAAGACGATCGTCAGCGGCGGCCTCGTGATCCCTCCCGGATGGGAGAGGCGCTGAGGCCGGGGCAGGGACGATCCGGCGGGGCTCTGATGTTCTACTGGTTCGTGAAGGCGATCTTCTTCCCGTTCGCGCACCTCTACCTCGGCATGACGCGCGACGGCCTCGAGCACCTGCCGCGGCGCGGGCCCGCGATCGTGGTGTCGAACCACACCTCCTACGTGGATGCGATCATTCTCGGGACCGCGGCCCCCCGTCCGATTCACTTTCTCGTGCTGCAGTGGATGTACGATCTTCTCCTCATACGATGGTTCTACTGGGGAATGGGGACGATCGCGGTGAGCGGCGAAGGGCGGGACTCCAAGGGGATCAAGCGGGCGCTCCGCCTCCTGGCGTCGGGGCGCGTCCTGGGCGTCTTTCCCGAGGGATCGCGGAGCGCCGACGGGACGCTGAGCGAGCCGCGCCTCGGCGCGGCGATGATCGCGGCCCTCTCGGGGGCCCCGGTCGTGCCGGCCTTCATCGACGGCGCGCGCGACTCGCTGCCGGTGGGGGATTTCTTCCCGAAGCCGGCGCGCATCCACGTGCGCTTCGGCCGGCCGCTCCGCTTCGACAAGGGGCGCGACGGGGGCGGCCGGGAGGCCCTCGGCGCCTTCTCGCAGCAGATGCTCGAAGCCATCCGCCGCCTCGAGCCCTCCGCATGAGCCCGCCGCGCGCCGAGCTGATCGCGGTCGGCTCGGAGCTCCTCGAGCCCTGGCGCACCGACACCAACGGCTCCTACCTGGCGCGCGTCCTGGGCGAGCGCGGCATCGCCGTGCGGTTCCGCACCGTGGTGGGGGACACGGCCGAGGACCTGGAGGGGGCCTTCCGCGTCGCCCTCGAGCGCTCGGACCTGATCGTCGCGACGGGAGGGCTGGGGCCGACGATCGACGACCTGACGCGCGAAGCGGTCGCGGCGCTCCTCGGCCTGCCGCTCCTCGAGGACCAGGGCCTCGCCGCGGGCATCGAGGAGCGCTTCCGCCGCCACGGGCTGACGATGCCGCCGCAGAACCGGCGCCAGGCGATGGTGCCCCGGGGGGCCGACGTGCTGCCGAACCGGCTGGGGACGGCGCCGGGTCTCTGGATCGCCCGCGGCGACGCGCGCCTCGTGCTCCTGCCGGGCGTGCCCGAAGAGATGAGGCAGATCACGGAAGAGTCGGTCCTGCCGCGCCTTCAGGGGACCGGCGAGCGCTTCGCCCACCGCATCATCAAGATCGCCGGTCTGGCCGAGTCGGAGGTCGATCGCCGCCTGGAGACGGTGGCCCGGGGCGCCGCGCCGGTCGCCTGGACGATCCTGGCCTCGCCGGCGCAGGTCGAGATCCACCTGCGCGAGCGGGTCCCCGCGGGAGGGAGGCCGGAGGGGATCGATCGGATCGACGGCGAGATCGCGGCGGTCCTCGGCGCGCACGTCGCGGCGCGGGACGAGGAGACGATCGAGGAGGTCACCGGGCGCCTGCTCGTCGGGCGCGGCGCCACGCTCGCGACGGCCGAGTCGCTTACCGGCGGCGGGATCGCCGAGAGAGTGACCCGCATTCCCGGCGCCTCCCGGTACTTCCGCGGCGGCGTCGTGACGTACGTCGACGAGGCCAAGCGGGACGTCCTGGGGGTCGCCCCGGGCACCCTGCGGGATCGCGGCCCCGTCAGCCGCGAGACCGCGGTGGAGATGGCGCGCGGGGCGCGGCGCCTGTTCGGATCGACGTGGGCCCTGTCGGCCACGGGGTACGCGGGACCGGAAGGCGGAGGGCCGGACCGGCCACCGGGGACCACCGTCCTGTGCCTGGCGGGCCCCGGCGTCGAGACGGTTCGCGAGGTGAACTTCCCCGGCACGCGCGACGTCGTGCGCGAGCGCTCGTGCCGCTCGGCGCTCGACATGCTGCGCCGCGCCCTCCTGGAGGCCGGACGATGAGGCTGTTCGTCGCGGCGGAGCTCCCGGACTCGCTGCGTCTCCGGCTTGCGGCGGTGCAGGAGGCGATGCGCGGGGCGCCCCTGCCCGTGCGCTGGGTGCGGCCCGAGGGGATTCACCTGACCCTGAAGTTTCTCGGTGAGACCGACGAGGGCCGCCTGGCGGCGCTCGCTCGGGCGCTCGCCCTGGCGGGACAGGAGGTCGCGCCGTTCCGGCTGAGCGCCAAAGGGGCCGTTCCGTTCCCGCCGCGCGGCACGCCGCGGCTCGTCTGGGTGGAGATCGAGGGGGACCTCGAGGCGGCGGGCCGCCTGGCCGCCGCCGTGGATCGCGCCGCGGCGGCCCTGGGGTTTCCGGCCGAGGCGCGCGAGTTCAAGGCGCACCTGACTCTCGGCCGCGTCCGCGGAGCGGCGCGGGGCGACTGGCGCCCCGTCCTCCTGCGCGCGGGGGAGCAGGCGCGCGGCGAGTTCGAGGTGCATGAGTACGTGCTCTTCGAGAGCCGCCTGTCGCCCGGCGGGTCGGTCTACACGCCGATGGAGCGGTTCCCGCTGGGGGCGCGCGCGGCATGATCCTCCTCGCGCTGGCGCTGGCGTTCCTCCTGGGGAGCATCCCGTTCTCGCAGCTCGTCGCGAGACTCCGCGGGATTGACCTGCGATCGGTCGGCAGCGGCAACATCGGAGCGACGAACCTGGCCCGGGCTCTCGGGTACGGCGCGGGCGCTCTCGGGCTCCTCCTGGATGCCCTGAAGGGGGCGGCCGCCGTGGCCCTGGCGCGCGCGCTCCCGGGGGAGGCCACGACGCCTGCGATCCAGTCGCTGGCCGCGGTCCTGGCAGTGGCCGGGCACGCGTTCACCCCCTGGCTCGGGTTCCGTGGAGGGAAGGGCGTGGCGACCGGGGCGGGCGCGTTCGCGGTGCTCGCGCCGTGGGCGACGCTCGTCTCCGTCCTGGTCTTCGCGGTCGTCGTGTCGCTGGCCCGCATGGTCTCCCTGGCCTCGGTCCTCGCGGCCGCGGCGCTCCCGGTCGCGGCGTTCTTCCTGGGGGCGCCCCGTCCGGCGATCGCCGCGGCGGCGGGCGTGGCCGCCCTGGTCGTCGCCCGGCATCGGGAGAACCTGGTGCGGCTCATCCGCGGCACCGAGAACCGGCTGGGCATGGGGGGACGCGCATGACGACCGCCGCGGTCCTGGGCGCGGGCTCGTGGGGCACGGCGCTGGCGCTGCACCTGGCGCGGACCGGCACCCCCACCCGCCTGTGGGCCAGGGACGCCGCCTCCGCCGGTCGCCTGCAGCGGGAGCGCCAGAACGAAGTCTACCTGCCCGGGCACCGCTTTCCGGACGGGCTCGAGGTGACCGGCCGTCTCGCCGAGGCCCTCGAGGGCGCTGGGCTCGTGCTCTTCGTCGTGCCGGCGCAGTGGAGCCGTCCCGTGTACCGCGACGCCGCCCCCCGCCTCGATCCGGCGGCCGACCTGGTGATCGCCTCGAAGGGGATCGAGCAGGACAGCCTGCTGGTGCTCTCGGAGGTGCTGGGGCAGGCGGCGGGGGAGGCGGCCGGGCGGCGGGCGACCATCCTCTCGGGACCGAGCTTCGCCGCCGAGGTCGCGCGCGGCGATCCGACCGCCGTCGTCCTGGCCGCGACCGAGACGAGCGCGGCGGAGCGGGTCCAGGCGGTCCTGTCGCGATCGAACCTCCGGGTCTACCGGAACGCCGACCGGACAGGAGTCGAGCTGGCCGGCGCCCTGAAGAACGTCGTCGCCATCGCCACCGGCATCGCCGAGGGCCTGGGCTTCGGCTCGAACACCCGCGCCGCCCTGATCACCCGTGGCCTGGCCGAGATGTCCCGTCTCGGCACGCGCCTGGGGGGGCGCCCCGCGACCTTCGCCGGCCTCGCCGGCGCCGGGGACCTGATCCTGACCTGCACCGGCGCCCTGAGCCGCAACCGCTCGGTGGGGCTCGAGGTCGGACGGGGCCGACGGCTCGACGACGTCCTGGCCGGCATGCGCATGGTGGCCGAGGGGGTCGCGACCACGCGCGGGGCCGTCGCCCTCGCCCGGCGCGCGGGCGTCGACATGCCGATCGTCGAGCAGGTGCACGCCGTGCTGTTCGAGGGACTGGATGCGCGCGACGCCGTGACCGGACTCCTGGCGCGGCCGCTCAAGGAGGAAGCGTGATCGACCTGCACAACCACCTGCTTCCGGGGATCGACGACGGGGCCAAGAAGGTCGAGGAGACCCTGGAGTTCCTGCGCATCGGCCGGCGGGACGGGGTCCGGATCGTCGTCGCCACGCCGCACATGAAGCCGGGGGTGTACGACAACACGCGCGAGACGATCCTGCAGAGGGTGGCCATGGTGCGCGAGGCGGCCCGCGGGGACGAGGCGGAAGGGGTCGAGCTCCTGCCCGGGGCGGAGGTGTACTTCACGGCCGACCTGGCCGCACGCGCCAAGGCCGGCGCCCTGATGACTCTCGGGGACCGCGGCCGCTATCTGCTGCTCGAGCTGCCGTACCAGCAGAGCCCGACGCACGTCGACGACTCCATCTTTCAGCTGCGCCTCCTGGGGATCACCCCCCTCATGGCCCACCCGGAGCGCGTGGCCTATTACCTCGAGGACATCGAGCGGGTCGCCGCCTCGGTGCGTCTCGGGGCGCTCACGCAGGTGACCGCGAACTCTCTCACCGGGAGGTTCGGCGACAAGGCGCGCCTGTTCGCGATCGCCATGCTGGAGCGCGGCCTCATCCACGTTCTCGCCAGCGACAGCCACGACGTGCGCTACCGACCTCCCATCCTGTCGGAAGGGTTCCGGGCGGCGGCCGCCGTCCTGGGGGAGACCCGGGCCCGCCGCCTCGTCGAGGACAACCCCAGGGCCATGCTCGACGGGAGAGACGTCGAGATCGAGGAGGAGGCGGCGCCGCGGCCACGCGGCATGCTGGCCCGCATGCGCTCGCTCCTGACCCGACGCCGTCGCTAGGTGTGTGTCCGGCGCCCGAAGTTTACAAAAGTCGTTGAATTTGATAGGATTACGCGCTCTTGTCCGGTGCAAATCGGCGCGCACCGGCGCTTTCGGGCGGGGAACCTCTTGAAGTCAATCCGTGGTGTCCTGGGGCGGACGGCCGCGATCGTCGCGGCGCTCCTGATGGTCTGCGCGACTTTCGTTGCCGAGGCGAAGCCGCGCACGGCGCGACAGGAAGAGGCGCAGCGTTACCTGCGCCTGTCCCGCATCCAGTTCGAGCAGGGGAAGACGCAGGACGCGCTGGATTCGGTCACCACCTCCCTGAAGTTCGATTCCAAGTACCCGGACGCCCACTACTTCCTCGGTGTCATCCGCTACCAGCTGAGCGAGTTCAAGCCGGCCTCGAAGTCGTTCAAGAAGGCGATCCAGCTGAACCCCTACTTCACGGACGCGCACAATCATCTCGGCCTGGCGTACCGGGAGATGAAGCAGTACGACAAGGCTCTCGAGGAGTTCAGCACGGCGCTGAACGACAAGTCGTACCGCTCGCAGGAGAAGATCCACTTCAACATCGGCCACCTGTACCTCGCCCGCAAGATGTACCCGGAGGCGATCGCCAGTTTCCAGAAGGCGATCCAGCTCAGCCCGGCGTACCTGCGGGGGATCCTGGGCCTCGGCACCGCCTACTCCCAGTCCGGGCAGAAGGGTCTGGCCGAGAAGGAGCTGAAGAAGGTCGTGGCCCTCGATCCCGACTCCCCCGAAGCCGCGGAGGCCCGCCAGCTGCTCGGCCTGAAGGTGAAGCAGGCAGGCTCATGACCGCGAAGGAGTCGCCGCCAGCCGCCGGACACCTCGAGCGCCTGCGCCAGGGACTGCGCCGCACGCGCGAGGGGATTCTCGGAACGATCGGCGCGCTGTTCCGGGGTGATGCGCCGGCGAAGGACTGGTCGGGAGATCTCGAGGCGGCGCTGATCCAGGCCGACCTCGGGCCGGGGACCGCGGGGCGGATCGTGGCGGCGGTGCACGCCGCCTCGCCGGCCAGCGCGCCCCCCTCGTGGGAGGGAGTGCGCGACGCGGCGCGCGGTGTGCTGCGCGAAATCCTGGCGGCCGGGCCGCCGCCCCCCAGGCCGGACCGGCCGCCCCGGGTGATCCTGGTGGTCGGGGTGAACGGCGGCGGCAAGACGACGACGGCCGCGAAGCTGGCGCGACGCCTGTGCGTCGAGGGGAAGAGCGTCGTGCTGTGCGCGGCCGACACGTTCCGGGCCGGCGCCGGCGAGCAGTTGCGGGTCTGGGCGGAGCGAATTGGCGCGGGGTTCGTGGGGCACAAGCCGGGGGCCGATCCGTCGGCGGTGGTCTTCGACGCGGCGGCCGCCGCCCTGGCGCGCGGGGCCGACGCTCTGATCGTCGACACCGCGGGGCGTCTCCACACCCAGGACCCGTTGATGCGGGAGCTGGAGAAGATCGTGCGCGTCGTGGGCCGGCGCGTCGAGGGGGCGCCGCACGAGGTGCTCCTCGTGCTGGACGCGACCACCGGCCAGAACGGCGTGAACCAGGCGCGGCAGTTTCTCGAGGCGGCGCGCGTGAACGGGCTGGTCCTGACCAAGCTCGACGGCACCGCCAAAGGGGGCGTGGTCGTGCGCATCGTCCAGGAGCTGGGCATCCCGCTGCGCTATGTGGGCGTGGGGGAGGGTGCCGACGACCTGGTCGATTTCGATCCGGACGAGTTCCTGGAAGGGCTTTTGCCCTCCGCCGCCTAGTCATCGATCGGCGCGGCGAGGGTGCGGGAGAAGGACAGTGGGGCGCCCGAGGACCGCGCGGGACGACAGGCGGTATCTCCGGATGGCCCTGGGCCTCGCGGCCAGGGGGGAGGGTCAGACGGCGCCCAACCCGATGGTCGGGGCGGTCCTGGTGCGTGGCGGCCGCGTGGTCGGCCGGGGATATCACACCCGGGCCGGAGCGCCGCACGCCGAGGCGGTGGCCCTGGCGCAGGCCGGGCCGCGGGCGCGCGGCGCGACGCTGTACGTGAACCTGGAGCCGTGCTGTCATTTCGGCCGCACGCCGCCGTGCGTGGATGCGATCCTCGGCGCGGGCGTTGAGCGGGTCGTGGCGAGCCTCGAGGACCCCGACCCGCGGGTGCGCGGGAAAG
>DATNEZ010000176.1:0-5915 GCA_035606645.1 Binatia bacterium | reverse complement strand
GGTGCTGTTGGTTTTTTCGATGAAGCCGCCGGGAAAGGTCGTCGAGCTTGCGTCGGAACCACTCTGGGCAAGCAGCGGCCGCGGTGAATGGAAGGCGACGGTCGCAAGGACGGCGACCCGGACTGCCAGGTGGATGCGAGGGTTGAGCCAGTTCATGGCGCTCCTCCACTTTCCCCTCGGCACCGCGGCTCGATCCCGCAACCTGCCGGCAGGGCCCTCCTTCACGCGGAGAGATCATCTGCCATGGGGAGAGGCTCTAAAGAGCAAGCGAGGTGCCATGCAGGGAGGCCCCCCTTGCCGACGTCCGGAACCCGTTGTGAATCAGGCACTTGTACCTGAAAGGTTACGAGGCGTGGCATGAAAACTTCGGGCTCGCGATCCCTGTCAGAACCGGTCGTGCCGATCTGGCTCAATGCGTCTCCTGTCAGGGACATCCTGACAGGCCATTCAGGAATTTCCACCACCCTTATCCTCCATCGACCTACGCCAAAGCGGTGTACCATTAGGCTCATCGCGACGGGCCCTCCTTGCTGCACGCCTCGGTTCTCTGAAGTGGAGGATCGAGAACAGGTTACGCGGTTACCGATTCCCACGCTTCCGGTGAATTGAACATGTCGACACGGGTCCTGCTGGCCGACGACCACCCGATATTCCTCCAGGGCATGAAGGGTCTCCTGGAGCGAGAGAAGTTCGACGTGGTCGGCCTGGCCGCCGACGGCCGGCAGGCTGTCAAGCTGGCCGAAAAGCTCAAGCCCGATGTGGCGATCCTCGACCTGTCGATGCCGCTCCTGAACGGGCTGGACGCCGCCCGCGAGATGGGGAAGGTCTCCCCCGGCACGAAGAAGATTCTCCTGACCAACTACACCGATGAGCAGTACATCCTCGACGCCTTGCGGGCGGGGGTGAACGGGTACCTCGTGAAGACGAAGGCCGCGGCCGACCTGATCCAGGCGATTCACGAGGTGTCGCGCGGGGCGCTCTACCTGAGCTCCGGTGTGTCGCGCGAGCTCCTGCGGGCCTATCTCGAAAATGAGGCGAGCCGCGTCAATCCCCTCAGCGGACGGGAGCGCGAAGTGCTGCAGCTGATCGCCGAGGGGAAGACGACCAAGGAGATCGCCTCCATCCTGGGCGTCAGCCCCAAGACGGTCGAGACCCACCGGATGCGGTTGATGGGAAAGCTCGACATCTACGAGACCGCCGGCCTCGTCCGCTACGCCATCCGACGGGGCGTCATCCAGCCGTGAATCTCTCAAAATGGACCCCAGTCCTGGGCGGGCTCCTGGCCCTGGCCCTGGCGGGTTCCGCCCAGGCCCAGACCTACGAGTCCCTGGGCGAAGGGGTGCAAGTCGGTCGCTTCGTTCTCCACCCTTCCCTCGCGTACGAGTACACCTACGACAACAACATCCTGTTCACGAGCACCGATCTGCCGGGCAGCGACCCGATCGCTTCGGGGGCCATCGTGATGCGGGCCCGGCTCCTGGCGGAACTGCCTTTTCGCGACAACCGAATCCGGCTGGTCTACGCCCCCTTCACCCGCACCTACACGAGCGACCGTTTCGAACCGCAGGATCGGCTCAACCACGTCTTCGACCTGGAGGGCCTGTTCCACACGGACGGCCCCATCACGATGATGTTCCGCGACCATTATGTGAACGGCACCGTCTCGCTTCAGGAGCAGGTCGACCAGAGGAACGGATTGCCGTCCGGCCTGGGCCACTATGCGATCCACAACCCTCAGTTGGAATTCGGCGTGACCCTGGGCGTCCGGCACGGGTTCTCTCTCCTTCCAAGCTACTCCCGCTCGTCCTTCACGGGCTTCGTCCCGAACTTCGTCACGGGGCTCGGTCCCCCCGGCTCCGGCCAGATTGTCGATTACGGCTACACGACGCGGGCGGTCGAGGGGCGTTACAGCTACAAGCTCAGCGAGCCGACGAGCCTGTACGGCTACGGCACAACTGAAGGAACGACCCAGACCATGACAGGCGTCCGGGACGTAGGGATCCAGTCCCGTTCGATCGGCGTCGGCCTCACGCGAACAGTCAACGAGGGCCTGGTGACCCAGTTGTCGGCCGGCTACCAGGGCCTCGATTTCGACGGGGGGCGCGGGCGGAACTTCTCAGGTCCGGTCGCCGAAGCCAGCGTCATCTGGCAGGTGTCGGAAGTCATGCGGCTCGATTTCGGTATCCTGAGGAGGCCTTACGCCTCCATCTACACCGACAGCAACTATTACATCGCCACCGAGGGACGGGCCCGCTGGACTCGCCAGGTAGGCCGCAGCTCTTACATCGACGGCGGTGCCGTGCTCCAGGAGAATGAGTACGTCCCGTTCCAGGGAGTGGGTCGCGCGGAGCGCCTGATCCGGCTGGAAGCCGGCACGGGACACCAGTTCATCAAGAACCTGCGGGGATACATAGGCGTCCAGCTCGAGCAGCGTGAGTCCAACGTCCTGCAGATGAGCGGGGGCGCGGGCTCGGACCCATTTCAGTATCGATTGCACCGCCTCCTGTTCCGTCTCGAAGCGGGCTGGCTGTGAGGTCGAGGAGCCCCGGATTCGCCCTCGCGGCCTGCCTGGCCCTGTGCCTGGTGCCGCGGCCCCTTCTGCTCGCCGCCCCCGCCGCGACACCGCGCGGCGATGCCGTCGAGGCCCTGACCCTCGAGGCATCGACCGACGGCGCGATCGTCGCCCTCAAGACCTCCGTTCCCGTCCCGCGGTTCACCTGCACGCTGTCCACGGGGGATCCTCGCCAGGTGGTGATCGACTTCCCGGCCGCCACGAGCCGCCTCAAGAAGCGCTATGCACTGGGCAGCCCGCTGGTGCGCGAGGCCGTGGTCGAGAAGGCGCCCGAGCCCGGGCTGGCCCTCCGCATCCGCTTCTCTCTTGGAGAGGGGGCCCTGGCGGCGGTGGAGCTGGCCGGCCAGGGGCTGACCCTCCGCTTCCAAGGGGGCGCCCCCCCGCCGGCCCAGGAGGCGATCGCGCCCACCGAGTATCTCGTCGGCGCCGGAGACAAGCTGGAGATCGCCGTGTTCGGTCACGCCGACCTCAGCAGGACCATCGAGGTGCGGACGGACGGGGCGATCGACTTCCCGCTGATCGGGGACGTCCCGGTCGCGGGCAAGGGCCTGCCGCAGATCGGGAAGGAGATCACCCGCAGCCTGGGGAAGGACTACGTCGTCGATCCCCAGGTCAGCGTGAACGTGCGGGAATACGGCAGCCAGTGGGTCACCGTCATCGGCGAAATCCGCACCCCGGGCCGGCATCTTCTCAGGCCGAACATGCGTCTCATCGACCTCCTGGCCGAGGGGGGCGGCCTCACGCCGTTCGCCAACCGCAAGCAGATCGAAATCCTCAGGTCCGAGAGCAACAACCTGCGTCACAAGCTGGTCGTGAACCTCAGGGCGATCGAGGACGGGAAGACGGCGGACTTCCGTCTCCTGGCCGGCGATGTCGTCATGGTTCCGAGACGGACCTTCTAGGCGCTCCCCTGTCGGGAAAGAGACCCCGGACATTCAGAGAACTCCCCATGGCGGGGGGGGGCGGTGGTGAGGTACAAAGGTCTCCTGCGCCCGGCCGATACCCTGGCGCAAGCGCGTGAACGGGTTACCGAGGGCTCCGGGACATGACCGCACTGGAAATCGTCCAGCTCCCCGGGCGGCCGAAGGAGTGGGACCGGGACATCCGGGGATTCGAGACCAAGACCCTGTTCCACGAGTCCGCCTGGCTGGACTTCGTCCAGACGATCCATTCGCGCGGACGGCTCGAGTATTTCGAGATCCGGCAGGGCGGACGGACCGCGGGCTATTTCTGCGCTTTGCGTGTCAAGAAGGTCATGCTGTTCCCGGTGTACGGCAGCCCGCTTCCGGAGTCGGGCATGTACATGGGGCCCCTGGTCAGCGGCGGCGTCGCCCAGGCCGAGCTCGTGCAGGGCCTGGTGAAGCTCTGTCGATCGAAGCGCATTGCCAGCCTGGAGCTGGCGAACGACTGGCTGGATCCGCAGTTGATGCGCCGGCTGGGCTTCAAGGTCTCTCCCACCGTCACCCACATCTGTCCGCTGCCCCGGGACGAGGCTTCGGCCTGGGCGGCGATGCGTGGCACGTGCAGGACGCGGATCCGCAAGGCGGAAAAGAGCGGCCTCGAGGCGGAGATCACGGAGGACGGCACAATCGTCGATGATTTCTACCGTTACCTCACTCTGATCATGCAGCGCAAGGGCCGGCTGCCGCAATATGGGATCGAGCGGCCGCGAGCGTTGATGGCGTGCCTGACCCCCGCGGACCGGCTGTTCAGCGTGCGGATCAGGTACCGGGGACGGGTCATCGGGGCGGCCTTCTACCCGCACGACGAACGATCGATGTATTACTGGGAAGGCGCCTCGGATCTGACCCACCTGGAGCTTTGCCCCAACGAGTTGCTGCACTGGACGGCGATGCGGGAGGCCATCCGCCGGCGCATCCCCCTGTTCAACATCGGAGGCGGACCCGTGCCGAGCCGGTTCACCCGGAAGTTCGGCGGCGCGGACGCTCCCTACCACAGCTACCGCAGGAACTTCGTTCCATTCCTCGAGACGGCGCGCAACCTGTATCACTGGCTCGATTTCAGGAAATCCGCAAGGGCGCCGGACACCCTCAACGCGTGAGCCCCACGGAGCTCCCCATGCCCCCCTACACCCTCCCGGATCTCGACTACGACTTCGGCGCCCTCGAGCCGCACATCTCCGGCACGATCATGGAGCTGCACCACGGCAAGCACCACGCCGGGTACGTCAAGAACGCGAACCTGACACTCGGCCGCCTCGACGAGGCACGCGCCATGGAGGACTTCACCCGACTGGCGGCGCTGGAGCGCGCCCTCGCCTTCAACCTCTCGGGCCACATCCTGCATTCGATCTTCTGGAAGAACCTCGCGCCGAAAGGGGGCGACCGGCCCGACGGCGAGCTGGCCCGCTCGATCGATCGGGATTTCGGATCGTTCGACAGGTTCAGCCGGCAGCTCACTGAGGTCGCTGCCACGATCATGGGGTCCGGCTGGGCGGCGCTGATCTGGGAGCCGATCGGCAAGCGTCTGCTCATCACCCAGATCTACGACCACCAGTCGAACCTCAGCCAGGGGGGCGTGCCGCTGATGGTGATCGATGCCTGGGAGCACGCCTACTATCTGCAGTACCGGGACTCCAAGTCCGAGTACATCGAGGCGGTCTGGCGTCTGTGGAACTGGAAGGACATTACCGGGCGGTTCGAGGCGGCCCGCAGGCTGGATCTCGGATCGACGGCCGGGCCGCGCTAGCCGCGACTCCCCCGACCTCGCCTGTCGTGCAGCGCGCGGGCGCCGCCGCGCGGCAGCGGAACGAGCGCTTCGATCTCCGTGCCGTTCTCCCGGGTGGACCTGATCCTGAGGGCGCCGCCCACCGAGGCGACCCTCTCGCGCAAGGCGATCAGGCCCAGCTTCCCGTTTCCGTTGCCGCCGGCCGGGGGATGCCCCGGTTCGAACCCCACCCCGTCGTCGCCAATCACCAGCCTGACAGCCGCACCTCGCTTCCCCAGCTTGACCGTCGCATGGCGGGCATCGGCATGCCTCTCCACGTTCTTCAGGGACTCCTCGAGCGTGCGATAGAGCGCCATCTCGGCTTCCTCGGACAGCCGCGGCGGCGGCGGTGCGCAGGCAACATTGACGGATATGCCCGTCCGCTTCGCGAACTCCTCGACGGTGGCGTGCACCGCGGGAACGAGGCCCAGAATCTCCAATACGCTGGGCCGCAGATTCCTCGATATCCCCTCCACGATTTCGGCAGTCTTGCCGACCAGCTCGCTGATCCCCGCCAGGTCGGTGCGCAGTGCCCTGGAGCGCCCCGGGAGCTGGTCTGCCAGCACCCGGAGGCGTATGAGGAGCGCGCCCAGGATCTGGCTGGCGCGATCGTGCA